>JAOAUI010000222.1 GCA_030157685.1 Ferruginibacter sp.
GTTTCTATCAATAATAATTCATCCATGTTAATTCCCGTTTTTATATTGTGCAAAAAACAGCTTCTTTAACCGCACCAGGCATTTATATTTCTGGGTTTTGGCATTATCTGCATTGGTATACCCAAAATCTGCCGCTATTTCCTGCATATTCTTTTTTTGTAAATAATAGGCATCGAGTAAACTTTTACAGGGTTCACCTATTTTATTCATGGCCGTTTCCATTAAAATGAAATCGGTATTGTGTTTTTCGTGCAATTCCAGGTCTTCTTCCACTGCAACCGTTTCCTCTATATTTTCAACCAGGTTGCCATAACGCTGCAATTGGTGCAATCTTTTTAGCCAAAGCCGCCTGCAAACCGAGTATATATAAGTTTTTAACAGGCAGTTCAACTCAAAATTCCCCGAAACTGCTTTTTCATAAATAACAATCATCGCTTCCTGAAAAATATCCCTTGCCTCGTCGCTATTTCCGTTATTGTTAAGTATAAACGACTGAATAACAGGGTAATTATCACGATAGATCGTTTCAACCACCTCCCTGTCATTCAGGGCCAAACCTTCCAGCAATTGCTTTTCCTGTTCAAAATTACTCACTTGCTATATAATTAATACGTTTACCTATAATTTGTAACCCAAAAAAGCGAAAATAAACTTTTTAAAAAAACTTGGGTTACCTTTTATCGTTCCGGGTATAAATATCAAATTATAATTTTAAAATTTAAACAAAACACAAAATGAAAAAAGTAATCTTAGCTTTAGCAATCGTATCTGTATCTTTCGTTGCTTGTAATGATGCTGGAAAAACAGAAACTCCAGCTGTTGATTCTCCAAAAGTAGAAACTCCAGCTGTTGATACTGCTAAAGCTCCAGTTGCTGATACAACTAAAGCTCCAGTTGCTGATACAACTAAAAAGTAATTAGTATCATCCGGTTAAATGCTTGTTTTAAAGCCGGAATAAAATTTTTAATTGACAAGCAATTTGATCTTGCCCCGTTTATTTATAAACGGGGTAATTTTTTGCCATATAAATCAGAATCATTACTTTTGGTTTACAAATGACAAACAAAAGCACAAATACCTGGTTTTATTTTAGCTATTATTTTATAAATAGACCGGGGGGCTTTGTTATAAACTGAACTTGAACAGACTAACATAAAGACATCCCCCGATAAAATCGGGGGATTTTTAATTTATATGACAGTAACAATAATTGGTACGGGGCTTATCGGGTGCTCTTTGGCAAACAGGCTGAAGCAAACCGGCCTTGCAAAAAAAATAATTGGTGTTGATAATAAACCCGAAAATGTAAAAACAGCATTGCAACTGGGCTGGATTGACGAAACGCTTAATCTGGATGAAGCGATAAAGCAAAGTGAATTGATTATTATTGCTATTCCTGTAGATGCAACACTTGAATTGCTGCCAGGCCTGTTAAGCAAGCTTGATAAACAGGTAATGATGGATGTAGGCTCTACAAAAGAAATTATATGCGGTTCGGTGGTTAATAATACAAACCGGGGAAGGTTTGTGGCAACGCATCCCATGTGGGGAACCGAAAAAGATGGTCCCGAAGCCGTTGTTAAAGATGCTTTTGAAGGAAGGGTAGCTGTGATTTGCGATAAAGACAAAACAGATACAGATGCATTGCAACTGGTAGAGAAATTATACAAAACCATCGGTATGCAATTGGTTTATATGGAATCCGGTATTCATGATGTGCATGCGGCTTATGTAAGTCATATTTCCCATATAGCTTCTTATGCACTCTCCTTAACGGTTTTAGAAAAAGAAAAAGAAGAAGATGCCATTTTTGAATTGGCCAGCGGTGGTTTTGAAAGTACGGTTCGTTTGGCAAAAAGCAACCCGGCTATGTGGGTGCCTATTTTAATGCAGAACAAAGAAAATGTACTGGATGTATTGAATGAACATATTGTACAGTTAAGGAAAATTAAAAGCTGTTTGGAAAAAGATAATTTTACTTACTTAAAAGAACTGATGGAAAACGCAAATAAGATCAAAAGGATTTTAAAATAATTACTATGATATTCCGGGAAGCTGAGATTGATGATATTGACCAGATACAGTTTGTACGCAATGCTGTGAAGGAAAACCGGTTGTCGGATCCGGCTTTGGTGCCTGATAAAGATGTAGCAGAATATATGAACAACAGAGGTAAAGGCTGGGTTTGCCAAATAGATAAAAAAATAGTTGGGTTTTCTATTGTTGATTTGATTGAAAATAATGTGTGGGCTCTTTTTGTTCATCCCCAATTTGAAGCCATGGGCATTGGGAAAAAACTGCACCAGATGATGATAGACTGGTATTTTGTTCAAACCAAAGAAAAAATATGGCTGGGTACTGAACCGAAAAGCAGGGCAGAAACATTTTACAGAATGCATGGCTGGAAAGAGGTTGGCGTTCATGGAAAAGGAGAAATAAAGTTTGAAATGGATTTTGAAACATGGTCTGCTGCCAACAGGTAACTATTTGAAAAAATTTAAAAGATACCGTAGATAAAAACTAAATTAAATTTACAATGCAAACTGAAACACAAACGATGAAAGCATTAATGCAGGAGAAATGGAATAAGCGGCCATTGATCATCAGCGGGCCTTGCAGCGCCGAAACAGAAGATCAATTGGTTGAAACCGCAACACGCCTGGCTAAAACAGGCAAAGTAGATATGCTGCGTGCCGGCATCTGGAAACCCCGTACCAAACCCGGTTTGTTTGAAGGAAACGGTATTGTTGCCTTACCATGGCTGGCAAAAGCAAAACAAATAACCGGTCTGGCAACTACAGTTGAAGTTGCAACAGGCAAGCATGTGGAAGATGCATTGAAATTTAATGTTGATATGCTTTGGATTGGTGCCAGAACTACCGTGAATCCTTTTAGTGTGCAGGAAGTAGCCGATGCATTGCGTGGCGTTGATGTGCCGGTGCTGATTAAAAATCCAATACATCCCGATCTGGAATTGTGGAGCGGTGCTATTGAACGCCTGCAAAAAGTTGGTGTAAAACAGGTAGGTATGATACACCGGGGATTTTCATCTTATGGTAATACTGAATTTAGAAATGCGCCCATGTGGCATTTGCCGATAGAGATGAAAAGGCGTTACCCCGACATGCCTTTGATTTGTGATCCATCACATATATGCGGTAACCGCAGTTCATTACAATCTGTTGCTCAAAAAAGTATTGACCTTGATTTTGACGGACTGATGCTGGAGAGTCATATTGACCCGGATAATGCCTGGAGCGATGCCAAACAACAGGTAACACCCGAACGCCTGCTTGAAATGCTTACTGACCTGGTTTGGCGCCACGAGAGTACCACCGAACAGGAATTTATTACAGCCCTCACCACTTTACGTGAACAGATAAACCAGGTAGATGATGAATTGCTTACCCTGCTGGGACAGCGTATGAAACTCTCTGATAAAATTGGCGAATACAAAAAGAACAACAACATCACTATTTTACAAACCAACCGGTGGAATGATATTTTAGAAAGAGCTTTTAAAAAAGGAGATGCACTGGGACTTACGAAAGAGTTTATCACAAAATATTTTGATGCGGTTCACCTGGAAAGTATTCAGCACCAGAATAAAATAATGAACTCCTGATCTTTATTTACAGAAATCAACAACATGCATATAGCTGAGTATACATTTTCGCAAAAAAAAGTAAGCTGTTATTTTGATGCAGATTTTGCCGGCATAAAAGATTTGCTGCAGGATGCTTTTACCGTCATCGTTACTGATGAGAACCTGTACAATCTTCATGCAGAAAAATTAGCCGGATACAGGGTAATAAAAATAGCTGCAGGAGAGGAATACAAGAATCAATTCACTGTTGATTCCATCATTGAAGAATTACTATTGATGGGTGCCAATAAAAGCACCTTTTTAATTGCTCTTGGCGGCGGTATGGTTACCGATATTACCGGTTATGTGGCAGCTGTATACATGCGGGGAGTGAAATTTGGCCTGGTGCCTACATCCATTTTAGCCATGGTAGATGCTGCAATAGGCGGCAAGAACGGCATTGATGTGGGTGTGTATAAAAATATGGTTGGCACTATCCGCCAGCCTGAATTTATTTTTTACGATTACAGTTTTTTAAAAACACTGCCTGTTAAAGAATGGGTAAATGGTTTTGCAGAAGTTATAAAACATGCCTGTATAAAAGATGCACTGCTCTTTAAAGTGCTGGAAAAATATTCGCTGCATGAATACCAGGCCGACAGTACTTTAATTGCCGACCTCATTGAAAAAAATGTTGCCATAAAAACAGCTGTTG
>JAOAUI010000223.1 GCA_030157685.1 Ferruginibacter sp.
TATGCTTTTACTCAGTGGCCCCAATATGGCGGGCAACGAATGGAAATACGTTAAAGATTGTTTGGATACCGGCTGGGTAAGCAGCGTTGGCGCTTATGTAGATCAGTTTGAAAAAATGAGTGCCGAATTTGCCGGTACAAAATATGCCGTGGCTACCAGTAGCGGCACAACTGCACTGCATATTTGTTTGGTGATGATGGGGGTTAATGCCGATGACTATGTAATTACGCCAAACATCACTTTTATTGCCACCTGCAATTCCATCAAATATACCGGTGCCGATCCGATATTGATTGATACCAATCCTGCAACCTGGCAAATGGACCTTGATTTGCTGGAGCAATTTTTTGCAGAAGAAACAGAACAACGTAACGGCATTTGCCATTATAAAAAAGACGGAAGACGAATTCCAGTTTTAATGCCTGTGCATGTGCTGGGTAATATGTGTGATATGGACAGGCTGATGGCTTTGGCTGCTAAAAATAATGTTACGGTTATTGAAGATAGTACCGAAGCATTGGGTTCTTATTACAAAGGCAAACATGCCGGTAGTTTTGGTTTGATGGGCACATTCAGTTACAACGGTAATAAAATAATTACAACAGGCGGCGGTGGTATGATAGTAACCGATGATGAAGCTTTGGCGAAAAAAGCCAAGCATTTAACCACGCAGGCCAAGAGCGATCCTTTTGAATATGTACACGACGAAATTGGCTACAATTACCGCCTGGTAAACGTTGCAGCTGCTATGGGTGTGGCACAAATGGAGCAGTTGCCCGGCTTTATAAAACGTAAACAGGAAGTAATGGCTTTTTATAAAAATGAATTGCAGGGTGTTGGCGATATTAAATTTCAGGTAGTGAGTGCGGATGTAAACCCCAATTGCTGGTTACCCACCATCATGACGGAAAAGCAAAAAGAAGTGCTTAAAATTTTGAACGATAACAAAATGCAGAGCCGCCCTTTTTGGGTGCCGATGAATCAATTAAGAATGTTCACCGAAAATATTTTTTACAACAAAAACAATCAGTCCAATTTTGTGTATCAGCGTTGCTTAAGTATTCCCTGCTCTACAAATATTACTGATGAAGAGCTGAAAGCTGTTTGCGAAAAGATAAAAGAAGTGTTTTAGCAGTTGGCAATTTGCAGTTGGCAGTTTGCAAATTAAAAGCAAGCGGCTTCTGCCCACCGCCCACTGCCCACTGCCAACTGTTAGATATGTACAAATTAATAAAGCGCATTACCGATATCCTCATTGCAACCATTGCATTAATCTTACTGTCTCCCATACTTATTCCTTCCATCATCATCCTGCTTTTTACCGGCGAGCATAAGGTTTTTTATTTTCAGAAAAGGCTTGGCTATAAAAACCGTGTTTTCAATATCTGCAAGTTCGCTACCATGCTTAAGAACAGCCCGAATATTGGAACCGGAGAAATTACTTTACGTAATGATCCACGGGTAACAAAATTTGGTAAGATACTGAGGATAACAAAAGTGAATGAACTGCCGCAGATTATCAATATATTTAAGGGTGATATGAGTGTTGTAGGCCCCAGGCCTCTGATGGAAGTTAGTTTTAAGCAGTATCCCGATGAAGTGCAACAGAAAATTTACAATAGCAAACCCGGTATGACGGGTATTGGGTCTCTTATTTTCCGGGATGAAGAAAAAATTGTTTCCGATGCACCCGACCCAAAAGCTATGTACAAAAACATCTACCTGTATAAAGGCGAACTGGAATTATGGTACCAGCACAAAGCATCCTTGTACACCGATTTTATGATCATATTTCTTACCGCCTGGTCAATACTGTTTCCTCAGAATAAACTTACCAATAAGATATTTAAAGATCTGCCTGTACGTTCGTTTTAAGCCATTATACTACCTTTATTAAGCTTTTTTTGGAATGATGTTAAACAATTTCAGCCGCCGGTTGTAATATGCTTAGATAAAATAAGAAGTATGCACTCCTTTACTATTAAAGATCTTGAAAACCTGTCTGGCATAAAGGCTCATACCATACGCATATGGGAGCAGCGGTATTCATTTCTTAAACCAAACCGTACGGGCACCAATATCAGGGTTTACAGTAATGATGAGCTTAAGACATTATTAAACGTTGCGCTGCTTAATAAATTCGGGTTCAAAATTTCGCATATTGACAAAATGAATGAAGGAGAAATCAATGATAAGATACTCTCCTTAAATCAACAGGAAGCACTGCAGGAAAGAATTGTGAATATGTTGATTCAAAAGATGATTGATCTGGACATTGAAGCTTTTGAAGAAGTACTGGATGATTTTATTGCAACAAAAGGAATTGAAAAAACAATCTCTCAAATCATATTCCCATTCCTCGAAAAAATAGGAATACTATGGCTTACCAATCATATTAACCCCGGGCAGGAGCATCTTGTTACAAATATCATTCGCCAAAAATTGATTGTTGGTATTGAAAATGTAAGAAGTACAGTTAAAATAGATAAATCGGTTTTATTATTTTTACCCGAAACCGAATATCATGAACTGAGCCTGCTTTTTATGAATTACATGCTGAAAAATAAAGGTGTCAGCACAATTTACCTGGGCTGCAGCATTCCTTTAAAGGATGTAGAGTACCTGGTAAAGCTAAAAAACCCCGACTACATATACACCCATTTAACCAGCGTAGGCACCAGGTTTAATTTCGACAGGTTTATAGATAATATGAGCAAATACTTCCCCAAAACACCCGTAATAATATCTGGCCATCTTACCACTACTTACGAAAAAAAGATAATGCCCCCCATCAATTTCAAAAAATCCTATGCCGAAGTGATGGAATTTCTGGCTGGGTTTTAATTTATCCTCCTTTACCCGATTTTAGTTGACATGTAAAGAACTGATTTACAATCTGTTTAATTTTTTTTAAAATTAATTAAACAGATTGTTGCCAATTATCAAAATTTGTGTTTAACTTTACATTTCAATAGTTAAACAAAAATCATGTCAACCGTAGAATTCAACCAATCTTTAATCAGTAATACAGAGTATCTTAAGCCATTTGCCATGACACTTACCAGGGATATGGAATCGGCAAAAGACCTGATACAGGAAACATTATACAGAGCGCTTGCAAACAGGGATAAATACAATGCAGGCACCAATATTAAGGCCTGGATGTACACTATCATGCGTAATATTTTCATTAATAATTACAGACGCAGCGCCAAGCAAAATACCATTTTCGATAATACCCCAAACGATTTTTTGCTGGATTATAATCAGGTTACAACCGCTAATGCGGCTGAAACTACCCTCTCTCTGAAAGAAATTAAAGAAGCTGTTCATCATTTGCCCGAAATATTTAAAAATCCGTTTGAATTATATTTTGAAGGATACAAATACCACGAAATCTCTCATATACTAAACGAGCCCCTGGGTACCATAAAAAGCAGGATACATTTTGCCCGTAAATTATTGAAGCAACAACTTACCAGGTTTTAATTTTTAAAATAATACCCATTAGCACTGGTTTCTATTAAATCCAATACCTTATTTTCGTACATTGAAAAAAACAGTAATTATAGGAAGCGGATTTGCAGGCTTATCTGCCGCCGCATTTATGGCCAAAGCGGGTTGGGATGTAACCGTACTTGAAAAACAAAGTACACCGGGTGGCAGGGCCAGGCAGCTAAAAGCCGAAGGTTTTACCTTTGATATGGGGCCAAGCTGGTACTGGATGCCGGATGTATTTGAGCGTTATTTCGGTTGTTTTGGTAAAAAGGTTTCGGATTATTATGAACTGGAAAGGCTGGATCCATCTTACCGGGTTTACTGGCACGAGGGCTACTCCGATATACCTGCCAATTACGAAGAGTTAAAAAAATTATTTGAAAGTATTGAACCTGGCAGCGGTAAAAAACTGGATAGTTTCCTGGAAGAAGCAGTTTATAAATACGATGTTGGTATAAATAAATTAGTGTATAAGCCCGGTCAGTCGCTTACCGAGTTTTTAGATTGGGATACAATAAAAGGGGTTTTTAAATTGGATGTATTTACGTCAATTGATAAGCATATTGGTAAGTTTTTCAAACATCCCAAGCTGAGGCAGTTGATGGAATTCCCGGTTTTGTTCCTGGGGGCACTGCCAAAAGATACACCTGCCTTATACAGCCTGATGAATTATGCCGATATAAAACTGGGTACCTGGTATCCCAAAAATGGTATGTATGCAGTTGTAGAAGGCATGTATAAACTGGCAACAGAACTGGGCGTAAAATTTGAATTTGATTGCAATGT
>JAOAUI010000224.1 GCA_030157685.1 Ferruginibacter sp.
AATAAAGATTTTCTCATAAGCAGTTAGTTTTGGTAACCGGCCCCTGTTTCTACAGGGGCTTTTTTTATGAGTAAAAATTAAAAAGCTTACATATCAGTTTGATAAATTAAAGAGACTGTCAACAAAATCCTGCTTATTGAAAACCAGCAGGTCTTCGGCCTTTTCGCCCACTCCAATAAATTTTACCGGTATTTTAAATTGATTGGCAATGGCCAGTACCACACCGCCTTTGGCTGTGCCATCTAATTTGGTAATGGTTAATGCGGTAACATCTGTAGCTGCGGTAAAATGTTTGGCCTGTTCCAGTGCATTTTGCCCGGTACTGCCATCCAGTACCAGCATTACTTCATGCGGTGCATCCGGTACAACTTTTTGTATTACTCTTTTTATTTTGGTAAGCTCATCCATTAAATATGCCTTGTTATGGAGACGGCCGGCTGTATCAATAATAATTACATCCACATTTTTTGCAACACCGCTGTTTACGGTATCAAATGCAACAGCAGCCGGATCGCTGCCCATTTCTTTTTTAACAATGGCAACGCCGGCACGCTCACTCCAGATGGTTAACTGATCAACAGCAGCAGCACGAAAGGTATCGGCTGCACCCAGTAAAACAGATTTACCGGCCAGCTTAAAATTGTGTGCCAGCTTACCAATGGTGGTTGTTTTACCAACACCGTTTACACCAACCACTAAAATGATATGCGGTTTGTGTCCGGTGGGTAATTCGTAGTTCTCATAACTGCTGTCCTGCGGTGCAGCAACCAAAATATGCTGTATCTCTTCTTTTAAAATTTTATTCAGTTCGGTTGTATTCAGGTATTTGTCCTTTGCCACACGTTTTTCTATCTGCTCAATGATCTTTACGGTGGTTTCAATACCCACATCGGCGCTTACCAGTGCATTTTCCAGGTCGTCAAGCACTTCCTCATCTACTGTGCTTTTGCCGGCAATGGCTTTTGTTATTTTACTAAAGAAGCCTTCACGGGTTTTTTCCAATCCCTGGTTAAGTGATTCCTGTTGTTGCTTTTTTCCAAAAATTTTATCGAATAAT
>JAOAUI010000225.1 GCA_030157685.1 Ferruginibacter sp.
CGTAAAAATTTAAGACTGCTGTTTATACTTGGATTACTTTTAAAACAGTTGATGGGGATGAGTTTCGCTAATTCTTCCCAACCATACATTTCCACCAGATGCGTAACAATCATCTGGAGTGTTTTGCCGTGAAGCGGATCGTTTGATATTGATTGTGACATATTGATTAAAAAAGAGTTGCCAACCTGTTAAAGGTTGGCAACTCTATATAGTTTTGAATGATTATAAAATTACAAACCCATTTTCTTCTTCAAATTCTCATCAATGGCATCTAAAAATTCTTCGGTGTACAAATAATGCTCGCCATGGTTTACTTTATTGCCATGAATACAAACCGCCAGATCCTTTGTCATTTTACCGCTTTCAACAGTTTCAATACAAACCGCTTCCAGTGCGTTACAAAAGTCTATCAGCGGTTGGTTGCTGTCTAATTTACCACGAAAGGCAAGGCCTCTTGTCCAGGCAAAAATAGAAGCAATAGGGTTTGTAGATGTTGGCCTGCCGGCCTGGTGCTCCCTGTAGTGGCGGGTTACCGTGCCATGTGCAGCTTCGGCTTCCATAGTGCTTCCATCAGGTGTAACCAACACAGAAGTCATTAAACCCAGTGAACCAAATCCCTGTGCCACGGTATCGCTCTGCACATCACCATCATAATTTTTACATGCCCACACAAAATTGCCATTCCATTTTAGGGCACTGGCAACCATGTCATCAATCAGGCGGTGTTCGTAAGTAATACCTGCTGTGGTGTAGGCAGCTTTAAATTCATTTTGATAAACTTCTTCAAAAATATCTTTAAAACGTCCGTCGTATTTTTTAAGAATGGTATTTTTTGTAGAAAGATATAAAGGCCATTTTTTGCTAAGCGCCATATTAAAACAGCTTCTTGCAAAACCATAAATACTTTCATCGGTATTGTACATGCACATAGCCACACCATCGCCTTTATAATTGTACACTTCAAAAGTTTGTGCTTCGCCACCGCCTTCGGGTGTAAAGGTCATGGTTAATTTGCCTTTGCCTTTTATCACTGTATCAGTAGCACGGTAC
>JAOAUI010000226.1 GCA_030157685.1 Ferruginibacter sp.
TTTCGGTAATCACCACATCCAGTATAGAACTGGCAATGGCAGGATTGCCGCTGGTGTTAATGCTTAATGACTGAGACCAGACTGATTGATGTACGGTGAAAGCAACAATGATTGCAAACACGGGACGTAAAAATTTATTCATCTAGATTTTTTTTAAATGAAAAACAACACCCCATACCGGGGAATCGGGTCCTTTTGCTGGAATTGATTTTAAGGGGAATTATCAGGAGCCTGTAAAATAGAAAAAACTTTTGAAATTATCAGCTTCCATGGTTTTTTTATTAACAAACAATATAATGACCCGGGGCAAAAATAAACTGTGAAGGCGATAAAAAAAATACCTCAAAGTGGGTGTAAACCATAATAAATCAAGTTTGCCCTGTGTTGACTTTTTTTTAGTTCTGCACCATGATTGTCCAGTTTGCCCCATCGCTTATTGCCATTACTGTTTTTGGGGAGCTGTTAGGGTTAAGTGTATAAGTTGCTCCGCCTGCACTTGAATTGCCCGGGAATAATAAACCTGCTGCCGTAGTAATATTAGCAGGGTCAACACTACTGTTGTTACGTATAATGTACATGCGGCCAGGGTAAAGCGTTGGGTCGGGCAGCTGATAATAATTGTTTACGGCATTGGCAGGCAGCACACCCACATAAGATTTTTGATTGAGTAAAGAAACCGGTGTGCCGCTGGGGCCACCGGGAATATTTAAAGAAGTGCCAATGGCCATGGTGCCATCCACATGCAGTGTGCTGTTGGGCAATGTTGTACCAATACCAACTTTGCCATCATTCTTTATTGTTAACCTGGCACCATTAATACCAGCCGTATTCATGGTATTGAATTGCAGCTTTGTTGGTACAATGCCTGGTGCTATAGCTCCATCTGCATAAATATCCAGCCCGGCAGATAATACATAATTTGATCCATCATAGTTCATGGTGCTGATAGCTGACAAATAATCGCCGTTGTTTACGGTTACAGGTGCTGCCAATGTTCCCCTGGCGTGCTGAAATACAAGACCCGGTGCATAACCGGCATCATCTGCGGCATTTCTGATCAGCAGGTCTGCGGGAGCGCCAAATCCTTCCGATGCAATTTCAACTTTTGCAAAGCCGTAGGTTGAGTTGGGCGTGGTAGTGCCAATACCCAACTCTTTATTGCCGGTAAATCTTGCTACTTCCGCATCGTTGGTTTTAATGATCAGCGGATTGTTAGTACGTGTGCCCAGAAAATTATTAATGGTTGTACCGGTATTTCCGCCCGTGCGCCAGGCAAGTGAATCGGCGTTGGAATTAGAGAACATCCAGGTCCAGTTGCTGCCGTTGTAATAATAAAAGCCGATGCTGTCGGGTGCATTTTGAAAAATAAGCAAACCCGTTGCCGGAGATGCAATGGCATTTTTTTCCGTTTTACTCATTCTCGGAATTAACATTCCCCTCGTTGTACTGGTAACATCAAGCAACGCACTGGCATCGGGATTGGATATGCCAATACCAACTTTTCCATCAGCTTTTACCACCAGTACAGATGTGCCCGCAGTATTTTGTGCAGCGCCGGCACTCAGATCCAATATACGTGTGCCGCTAACGGAGGAAGCTACTTTCACCGCCAAACCGTTATTATTGCTGCCTGTTCCCTGGTTATAGATACCTGCAGTATAACCACCATTATTCATGCTCCAGTTTAGACTCTGAGAGTTTAATCCAAAACCATCGCTGCCAACGGTGTTGCCGGCATTATTAGCAAACTGAGTACTGGGGTTGGTCAACCCAAGGCCCACCTTACCATCACCATTTACAACCATTACCGGTGTACCCGCAACCGTTTGGCTGCCGCCGGTGCTTAAATCCAGGATCCGGCTTTGAGGCAGCGTACCGGCAATTTTAACCATCAAACCTCTTGATGGATTTGTGTTGGCATTGTAAAAAGCCCCTACATAACCACCAATATTCATAGCCCAGCTAAAAGAGGGGCTATTTACACCAAAACCGTCCGAGGCTCCGGTATTACTGCTGGTGTTGGCAAGCAGCGAAAAAGGATTATTGGTGCCGATACCGACAAAACCATTTGGCTGTATGCGCATTTGCTCTGAATTGTTCGTTTTAACAACCAACGGTACATTATCGGAAGTACCAAGAAAATGATTGGCTGGATTAGTGCCGGTATTTCCTGTTGCTTTCCAGGCCAACGAATCGGCATTGGAGTTGCCGAACATCCAAGCCCAATTACTGCCATCATAATAATGGTAGCCCACACTGTCGGGCGATGTTTGAAATATAAGCAGTCCGGTTGCCGGCGAAGCGATCGCATCACGTTCGGCCCTGCTCATGCGGGGAATGAGGATGCCTTTGGTATTGCTTTTTACATCCAGCAGTGCACTGGTATTGGCGGTGCTGCCATCGGTATTGATAGCTAAAGATTGTGCTGATGCAGTTGCTGCACAAAAGAATAATAATATTAAGGTAATGATGTAGCTGTATTTCATGCTTAAAAATTTGCATGAAAATAAGAACAAAACCAATACGGCATTAATCCAGTTCAGGGTAAAGCGGGAATTTTTTCATGAACTCCTTTACATCGGCTGCCACAGCAACTATGGTTGCTTCGTCATCAATATTCATCAGTACCCTGTCAATAAAATCAACCACAGTTTGCATGTCGGCTTCTTTCATGCCACGGGTAGTTACAGCTGGTACACCAACGCGGATGCCGGATGTTACAAACGGGCTTTTATCATCAAAAGGCACGGCATTTTTATTTAGGGTGATGTGTGCCCTGTCTAAAGTTTCCTGTGCTTTTTTACCAGTGATGTTTTTATTGCGAAGGTCTATCAGCATTAAATGGTTATCGGTACCTCCGCTGATGAGTTGATAATCTTTTGCAACAAAGGCCTTAGCCATTGCCTGTGCATTGCTGATAACCTGTTGCCCGTAGGCTTTAAAATCTTCCGATAAAATTTCACCAAAAGCAACAGCTTTAGCGGCTATAACATGCTCAAGTGGTCCGCCTTGTGTGCCGGGAAATACAGCCAGGTCGAGTAACGAACTCATTAACCTTAAATTTCCTTTAGGGTCTTTTAAACCCCATGGGTTTTCAAAATCGTGGCGCAGCATAATAATACCTCCTCTTGGCCCACGTAATGTTTTATGTGTGGTAGAAGTAACAATATGGCAATGATCAAACGGATCGTTTAATAAACCGGCAGCAATTAAACCTGCGGGATGTGCAATATCGGCAAAAACGATTGCGCCAATTTCATCGGCCACAGCACGAATGCGTTTATAATCCCAATCGCGGCTGTAAGCAGATGCGCCGCAGATGATCATCTTTGGTTTTTCGGCACGGGCTATTGTTTCCAGTTGTTCATAATCTACAATACCATCTTTGGTTACGCCGTAATGAAGTGCCTGGTATGTTTTTCCGCTAAAGTTGGCGGGGCTGCCATGGGTAAGGTGTCCGCCCATACTAAGGTCAAGTCCTAAAAACTTTTCTCCGGCTTTCATTACTGCTAAAAAAACAGCCCCGTTTGCCTGGGCACCACTATGTGGTTGTACATTGGCATAAGTGCATTTGAAAATCTCTTTCAACCGGTCAATGGCTAATTGTTCTACCTGGTCCACAATTTCGCAGCCGCCATAATATCTTTTTCCAGGGTAACCTTCTGCATATTTATTGGTTAATGAGGTACCCATGGCCTGCATTACCTGCAGACTGGTAAAGTTTTCAGAAGCGATCAGCTCAATGCCTTCACGCTGACGGGCCAGTTCTTTATCAATTAAATCAAAAACCAATGTATCTTTTTGCATAAGCCTGTTTTAGAAACGCAAATATAAGCAGCACGCAGGATTTTGCTGATGAGGTTATTAACGATTAGTGTATAAAATACACGGATTACATAAAAAGTACTACTTTCACACCCGTTTCAAGTTTTTAGAAAAACACAATTGTGAACTAAATGTACTGTCCAAGGCAGGTTAGTTGTAAACAATGAAGGCAATAATTCCGGTAGCGGGTGCAGGTACAAAACTTCGTCCGCATACATATACTCAACCCAAAGCATTAATACCACTTGCAGGTAAAACCATTCTCAGCATCATTGTAGATCAGTTGCATGAAGCCGGAATTAAGGATTTCATTTTTATTATAGGATACCTGGGGGAGAAGATACAGGATTATGTAGAAAAGAAATACCCTGACTTAAATTGTCATTTTGTGCAGCAGAATGAGCGTTTTGGGATTG
>JAOAUI010000227.1 GCA_030157685.1 Ferruginibacter sp.
GAAACCAAAATAAAACTGTGCTGCAAACCTTTAAAATTATTGTACAACAAAATATTGCTATAGTTAGTTTTTGATGTTCTCTTTTTAAACATATGTTCGGGAACGGGCTGATGCAAAAACTCACAGGCATACCAAAGACCGAGGGCAGATACGGTAGCATAATCACCAACCATGTGTTTATAACGTACAACAGCTGTATCATCGGGCAGCAGGCTTTCGCAGGTTGTATAATATGGTAAGGTACGGTTGTCGCCATTTTCGCCGGAAAAAAAAAGATCAATTGCTGTTCCTGCCTGCAGATTATTCTGCAGAAATGTTTTTAATTGCGCTTTCACCAATTCAATATCTGTGCTATGTATGGTGCTGATGGCTACAACTTTTGCAATAGAAGATGCAGCTTCGGCATTTACTACAAACATGGCTGCACCTTCGCCCACTAAACAACCCGGACTATCTGTTTCATACAAATGTTTATTGGAGATATCTTCTTTTTTGTAAGAACCGGCCAGCGTTTCAATATTATAATGAAAAGGAGAAATTTCATCAACGCCGCCAACCAGGTAAGTCTTTGTCGGATTTGTGTTAAGCTGCATCATGGCATCGAGTAATGCGTTTTCAAAAGCAAGGCCAAGATGAATATGAGTGATATTGTAACCTTTGTTTTTAGTGATAAGCCCCAACTGTCCTGCAATTACATTACCCGTGCTTTGCACAAAACTGCCGGGGGTAAGCTGCCCTTCTTCGTATTGAACCATCTGGTTCAAAAATTTTACGCAGTCATCCATGCCGGCATTTGCCGAACCCATGATGATCCCGTCAATGGAATCTGTTTCGCTGATCAATGGCAATGCAGCGCCAACCCCCATTCTTATTGATTTGCCCATTCTGCGTAAAATACCCGGGGGAATTTTTTCGTAAGATGGTTCGATAGCCAGTAATTTTTTATCAACCGGTTCATTGATCAACTCAATATTTGCCTGCAACAAGTCTTGTTGTGCCGATATGCAATATGTTTTATGGATATACAGCATGGCTCAGACTTTTGAAAA
>JAOAUI010000228.1 GCA_030157685.1 Ferruginibacter sp.
TGGGCAAGGGTTTGGTTGGTGAACGATGCACTCATTACAAATGATGGGTGACCGGTTGCACAACCTAAGTTTACCAAACGGCCTTCAGCCAGGATGATCACATCTTTACCTTCGATGGTGTACATATCAACCTGTGGTTTGATGGTATTTTTGGTAGCGCCGTAGTTTGCATTTAACCAGGCCATATCAATTTCAATATCAAAGTGGCCGATGTTACAAACGATGGCTTTATCCTTCATCACACGGAAATGTTTTTCAGTGATCAGGTCACGACAACCCGATGCTGTAACGATGATATCAGCTTCTTTAACAGCTTCAATCATTGGCTTCACTTCAAAACCGTCCATAGCTGCCTGTAAGGCACAGATAGGATCGATCTCGGTAATGATAACGCGGCAACCTGCACCTTTTAATGAAGCAGCAGAACCTTTACCAACATCACCATAACTACCAACAACAGCAACTTTACCAGCCATCATAACATCCGTAGCTCTGCGGATAGCATCAACCAGACTTTCTTTACAACCATACTTGTTATCAAATTTAGATTTGGTAACAGAATCGTTGATGTTGATCGCCGGAATAGGCAACGTGCCTTTTTCCATACGCTCGTATAAACGGTGAACACCGGTGGTGGTTTCTTCTGATAAACCTTTAACGTGCTGGATCAACTCTGGATATTTATCAAATACCATGTTGGTTAAGTCACCACCATCATCCAATATCATATTTAAAGGACGGTCAGCAGCACCAAAGAATAAAGTCTGCTCAATACACCAATCAGATTCTTCCTGTGTTTGTCCTTTCCAGGCAAAAACACCAATACCTGTAGCCGCAATAGCTGCTGCTGCCTGGTCTTGTGTAGAGAAGATATTGCAAGAGCTCCATTTAACTTCTGCACCTAAAGCAGTAAGGGTTTCAATTAAAACTGCAGTCTGGATGGTCATGTGCAGGCAACCTGCAATACGGGCACCTTTCAATGGCTGTGACGGTCCGTATTCTTTACGGATAGACATTAAGCCCGGCATTTCTGCTTCGGCTAACATAATTTCTTTACGGCCCCATTCGGCGAGGCTCATATCTTTAACCTTGTGGGCTAATTTAAAATCGATGGCATTGGTTGTTGTTGACATATTGATTGATTTAGAATGCAAATCTACTATTTATAGGATAATATTCTGAATATTTTGCTAACTTTGGGAGATAATCCTGTATTTATACTTTAAACAGGATAAAACGCAAGATTACTATGGCAAAAGCTACCAAAAAAGAAGATGTGCCTACTACCAGTATTGTGTTGGATAAAAAAGACATGGCAATACTGAAACTTTTGCAGGAAAATGCAAGGGTTACGGTGAAGGAAATCTCGGAGAAAATTCATCTAAGCACCACGCCTGTACATGAACGCATTAAGCGCATGGAAGAGAGCGGGGTGATTAAACAGTATGTAACGCTGGTTGACCAGAACAAGGTTGATCTGAACCTGATGGTGATCTGTTATGTATCGCTAAAGGAACATAGCAAAACTGCCGGTGCAAATTTTATTAAGACAATTAACGAGTTGCATGAAGTAATTGAATGCTACAGCATAAGCGGCGAATTTGATTTTATGCTGAAAGTGGTTTGTAAGGACATGAATGCCTATTACGATTTTCATGTAAACAAATTAAGCCAGCAGGAAAATATGGGAAATGTGCAGAGTGTGTTTGTGATGGGGGTGATAAAGGAGACGCATCAAATTGTGCACTAGTTAATCCGTTAATCCGTGGAGGAGTATGCAAACGCAAATCTGAAATCTAAAATTCACGCCGTTATTTTACTTTAATCCTAAGCTCCGGCGCAAACATTAAGCGGCCCTGGGCATCTTTGGCTACAATATCAAAAAAATAAAGTTCTTCGCCGGCACGCATTTGTTCGGTTAAAATTTTTATCCAAAGCGGCGGGAGTGGAGTTGTTCTGAAAATATCTGATGCGGTGCTGGTTACAGGAGAAACCTTACCGGTTTTTTCATCTTCGGTAACAGCCCTTCTTTTATACATTACCTGGTAAGAAGTGATGGTGTAAATGCCTTTATTATCATCGGTAACTTTTAAAGGCAGGTTAATTAATTGCATTGCCTCTTCTCTAAACACAACAGCACTATCGCTTCTGATGCCGAGCATGCTGATCAATTTGGGCGGCGCAAATTTTTGAAAACCGGCAGGTTTATTTGTAGTAGCCGGTTTGGGTTTTGGCTTTTGGGCAAATACAGCTAATACAGTAAAAGAAAAAACAACCGTAAAAATAAGTTTAACAATACTTGCCATAGCTTTTGATTATTTAATGGTGTTTTAGTTTCAGTAGTGTGTCAGGCTGAGCCAGTCGAAGCCGGTATATTTCGCTTCAACCCGCCTTCGACAAGCTCAGGCTGACAGCTTTCTCAGCTTAAAACACTATTGATGAAAACGAAATTAAACAACAATTAGTATCTATTTTGAGTTTTAACTGATTGTTGACAGACTCTCTTCAATGGTCTTTATCCTTGCTTCGGCATCGGCTTTTTTCTTTTGCTCAAGCGCCAATACTTCGGGCTTTGCGTTTTGCACAAATTTTTCGTTGCTTAATTTTTTTTCTACCGATACTAAAAAGCCTTTTTGGTGCTCAAGGTCTTTTAACAGATCGTCTTTTAAGGTAGCACTATCCAGTTCCTTTTCTGTTTTCAGGTAGAACTTATCTTTTTCAACAGCAAGCACAATGGTATTGGCAATAGCTTCTGTAGTAAATGAAAGTTCATCAGCATTTACCTGTTTGCTCAAAATGCTTTCAATAGAACTGTAACTTTCTTTTGAATCTGTTTCTATAAAAAGTTTGATGGCTTCTTTTGGTTTCAGCTGATTTTTATTTCTGCCGTCACGGATGGTGGTAATGACCTGCTTCAGCAATTCGCCCTGTGCCAATATATTTTCATCAACAGGTTGTACAGCGGCAAATTGTTTTACACACAGATCATCCGGTTGCTCTTTCAATAAATGATAGATCTCTTCAGTCACAAAAGGCATGTAAGGATGCAACAACTGCATCAGTTCTTCAAAATAACCGATGGTTTTATTGTAAACAGCTGCATCAATCGGTTGTTCAAAACCAGGTTTGATCCATTCTAAATACCAGCTGCAGAAATCATCCCATATTAAAGAGTAAATTGTTTTTAATGCTTCGCTCAGGCGAAACTGCTTCATGAGTGAATCAACTTCGGCTCTTACTTTGTTCAGGCGATTCGAAAACCAATCTATTGCAAAGTCGTGAGTGATGAGTATTGAGTCGTGAAGTGCTGGTGCCGGGTTCTCAGGATTCACGTCTGACGACTGACGACTTTCCCACATCTTTAAAAGCTTCAACGCATTCCATATCTTGTTATTAAAATTTCTTCCCTGCTCCAGGCTGTTCTCATCAAACATCAGATCATTTCCAGCGGGTGAAGAAACCATGATACCAAAACGTACGGCATCAGCGCCATAGCGGTCGATCAGGTCAAGCAAATCAGGACTGTTGCCCAAACTCTTGCTCATCTTACGGCCCAGTTTATCCCTTACCATACCGGTAAAATAAACATCTTTAAAAGGTATCTGCTTTTCATATTCCATGCCCGCCATTACCATACGTGCCACCCAAAAGAAAATAATATCCTGCCCGGTTACCAATACCGAACCGGGATAATAATATTTTACTTCTTCATTGCCGGGTTCGGTAATGCCTTTAAAAACCTGTGTAGGCCAAAGCCAGGAAGAGAACCAGGTGTCCAGTACATCGGCATCCTGTTTAAGTCCTTTTTTAGGTTCTTCCCTGTAAATGGTATAATATTTTTCTAAGGCTTCATTTTCATTTTCTGCAACTACCATCTTTCCATCGGCATCGTACCAGGCAGGTATCTGTTGTCCCCACCAAAGCTGGCGGCTGATGCACCAGTCTTTTACATTCTCTAACCAGTATTTATAGGTTGCTAAAAATTTATCGCCGGGATGAATTTTTATATCACCATCAACAACGGCTTTTAATGCAGGCTCGGCCAGTTCCTTCATTTTTACAAACCACTGGGTACTTATTCTTGGCTCCACAACAACACCGGTACGCTGGCTGTAACCCAATCTGGTTGTATATTCTTCTTCTTTGATTAAGAAACCTTTTTCTTCCAGTTCTTTAATTATTTTTTTACGGGTAACGAACCTGTCTTCACCTACATAAATTTGTGCAGCAGCACTC
>JAOAUI010000229.1 GCA_030157685.1 Ferruginibacter sp.
AAGTACCAGATGTTTCCAAACTGCCATGCTTCCAGCAAAAACAACCAGCCATGATGAATGAATGTAAGTACACCAATAAAGATCATGTAAGGTAAAACGCCGCCCAGGCTTTTAAAAGATGGTTCTTCATAATTGCTGTCGGCGCCTTCCTGCGGTATTAAAAGATTAACCAGGAAAGGGCGTATGTAGGCAATCAACACACAGGCGGCGGTATGAAAGCCGGGATGATGCCGGAAACTGTCCATAGCAAAGCCAAGGGCAAAAGCCAGCAGCATTTGTTGTGTACGCCCCATGCGGAATGGCAGCCATATAATAAACAGAAAATACAGGTAAGGCGTTACCATCTGGTGCAGATGAATTTTATCCAGTACAAAAACCTGTACCAGGATGAACAACGAAAA
Organism: Ferruginibacter sp.; assembly: GCA_030157685.1. GTDB lineage: Bacteria > Bacteroidota > Bacteroidia > Chitinophagales > Chitinophagaceae > Ferruginibacter. The sequence continues at coordinate 402 of JAOAUI010000229.1, forward strand.
GCGGATAATATTTTTTACCAGTGAATTCATATTTTGCAATAACCTTGTTATTGTGTTTTATCTTTTCCCTTTTCTTTTTCTAAAATTGCTTTAATATTTTCTGCCTGTTTGTTATCAATGGCATACACAAACTCCAGGTTATAAAAATTGGCAGATGTTCTGACTTTTATTAAATAAGTACTTGTGCTTTTGTCGGCTTTTACTTCTTCTACAATACCCATCATCATACCTTTGGGTAAACTGCTGGTGCTTAACCCGCTGGAAATGACGGTATCCCCCCGTGCTACTTTTGTACCCTTTGGTATGCCGCCCAGCGAAACGATATTAGGTGTTTTGCCATCCCAGGTAACAGTCCCACTTTCACCTCCTTTCAATAATTTACCGCTCAATTGACTGTCTTTATGCAAAAGACTCATCACCACTGCATAGTCGGCGCTTACTTCGGTAACAATACCCACCACACCGCTGTTAGGATCAATGATACCCATATCCTTTTTAATATTTTGCGAAGATCCTCTACCCAAAACAATAAAATTATTTTGCGAAGCAACTGAATTGTAAACCACTTTGGCCGGATAATACTGATACTTCCTGAACCGCTCCATCGAATCTACCTTAATGGAATCAATGACGAGTTTGCTGGTTGTATCCGGGAATTCAAAATCGGCTTTTAATTTATTGTACAACATTTCGTTGGCAGCAACCAATGAGTCGTTTGTTTTTTTAAGCCGGAAATAAGAAGTGACACTGTTGTACTTTTCGTTTATTTTACCCGTAACCTGGTTGGATGTTTTACTGAAGATGGCATTGTGGTATTTGCTGTAATGCACAATCAAATAAATGCTGAAACCCTGTAACAAAAGAAACAGGATGAAATTAAAATACCGGCGAACGAAAAGAAAAATATTACGCATGGTTGAAAACAGCTACAAGGGGAAAAGCTACAAGGGCGAAGGTTTTTATTGCAAACTTTTACTAAATAGCTGAAAGTTTATTTCTAAAATTTGCCCCCTTGTGGCTTGCAGCTTGAGGCTTCTTTATTATCTCATTACAAAAGGATACCTGTCATAATGTTTCAAAGCAATACCGGTACCTCTTACCACACTCTTCAGCGGATCATCAGCAATATGCACAGGCAGTTTTATTTTTGCATTCAGTCTTTTATCCAGACCACGCAATAATGCACCACCGCCAGTAATGTACAAGCCCCTGCGGTAAATATCCGAAGCCAGTTCAGGCGGTGTTGTTTCCAGTGCTTTTAAAATTGCTTCTTCTATTTTAAAGATACTTTTGTCCAATGCTTCGGCCACTTCCTGGTAACTAACCATTACCTGTTTTGGAATACCGGTTACCAGGTCTCTTCCATTAACCGGAATATCATCGGGTGGGTTTTCCAGGTCTTTTACTGCAGCACCAACCTGAATTTTTATTTGCTCGGCGGTACGTTCGCCAATCAACAAACTGTGGTAGCGGCGTAAAGCTTCCATAATATCAGCTGTAAATTCATCTCCGGCAATGCGAATACTTTGATCGCAAACAATACCCGCAAGGGCAATCACCGTAATACCGGTGGTTCCGCCGCCAATATCAATGATCATATTACCAACCGGTTCTTCCACATCTATACCAATACCTAAAGCAGCTGCCATGGGTTCATGTATCAAATAAACTTCTTTGGCTCCTGCCTGCTCGGCGCTATCTCTTACCGCACGTTTTTCTACCTCGGTAATACTGCTGGGTATGCAAATCATCATACGCCAGCTGGGTGCAAACAATGGTTTTTTGGGGTAGATGAGTTTGATCATCTCACGTATCATGAGCTCGGCTGCGTTAAAGTCGGCTATCACACCGTCTTTCAGCGGGCGAACCGTTCTTATACTTTCGTGGGTCTTTTCATGCATCATCAATGCTTTCTTGCCCACGGCTAAAATATTTTTCGGATTGTTTCTGTCTAAAGCAACAATAGAGGGTTCATTTACTACTATTTCATCGTTATGAATAATTAGTGTATTTGCGGTACCAAGATCAATTGCAATTTCCTGCGTAAAAAAGTTAAAGAGACCCATATTTATTTGTGTGAAAAAGGATTTTAATCAATGCCAGCAAAGGTGGTGGAAAATATTTGAATTAACAACGGCAAACCCTTTATTTTTAAACATTTTATCTAAACTTTCGCATTGTGGTGTTTTGCCGGAAAAATATGATGGCGGGGTTTTCACAATCAACCTGCAAAGTAAAATTACGATGGTGATTTTTAAAGCGCAGGTATTAATACTTTATTGCTATAAAGCTGCTGGTTCTTTAAATTCATAACCAATATCAGTGCGGTAATACATGCCTTCAAAATGCAATTGTTCCAGCATGTAGTTTGATTGCTCAACGGCTTCTGTAATATTCTCGCCAAATGAGGTTACAGCCAGCACCCGGCCGCCATTGGTAACAATATCATTGCCATCTTTTTTGGTTCCGGAATGAAAAACAATGGTGTTTTCCAATGCAGGTTCATCCAGCCCCAGGATGGCTTTACCTTTTACATAATCGCCGGGATAACCACCGCTTACTGCAACAACCGTTGCCACTGCCCGTGCATCGGTTTCAATGGTAATTTCATTCAATTTTTGATTGGCAGTTGCCATCAATATTTCAACCAGGTCGTTTTTAATACGCGGAATTACCACTTCGGTTTCGGGGTCGCCCATGCGGCAGTTATATTCAATTACTTTTGGTTCGCCATTGTTATTCATCAAACCCACAAATACAAAGCCTTTGTAATCGAGTTTATCTTTTTTAAAACCGGCAATGGTTGGTTCAATTATTCTTTCTTTTACTTTTTGCAGAAAGGCATCAGTAACAAACGGCAGCGGACTTACAGCCCCCATTCCGCCTGTATTCAGGCCTGCATCTGCTTCTCCAACCCGTTTGTAATCTTTAGCTTCTGGTAATAAGACATAGTTTTCGCCATCAGTAAGCACAAACATGCTTAACTCAATACCTTTCAAAAACTCTTCAATCACCACTTTTTTTCCGGCTTCGCCAAATTTAGAGCGCAGGAGCATCAGCTCAAATTCCGCCATGGCTTCCAGGTGGCTCTGGCAAATCAACACGCCTTTTCCTGCAGCCAGGCCATCGGCCTTTAAAACGATGGGCAGCGATTGTGACTTGATATACTCCACACCTTCCAGGTATTTATCGGCAGTAAATTCGCCGTAAGCAGCCGTAGGAATATTATGCCTTTGCATAAATTCTTTTGCATAAGCTTTGCTGCCTTCCAGTTGCGATGCTTCTTTTGAAGGGCCAATCACTTTTATATTTTCCAACCCTTTTTTATTCTGAAAGAAATCATAGATGCCTTTTACCAGGGGATCTTCGGGACCAACCAAAATCATATCTATTTCATTTGCCACGCAGGCAATGGCAAGGCTATCAAAATCTGATACAGCAATGGGTAAATTGGTACCGCACAAAGCTGTGCCGGCATTACCCGGGGCTATAAAGAGTTGGTTACAGAGGGGGCTTTGTTTAAGTTTCCACGCCAATGTATGCTCCCGGCCACCGGAGCCAATTAAAAGTATATTCATTGAATAAATTGAATTATGATGCCTGAAACACGGATTGCAATTTAAAATTCTAAAGCCGGTTTTCATAATATATTTTTAAAAGGGCTTTAATATATCCATTTTTATTAGTGTATCTTTTTAAAAATAGCCGCTATGTTTTTGTTTATCCTAAACAGAAAATCACTATTTTGGGTAATTAAACCAAACTAATAAGCATTTAAAAACTAATAAACATGAGTGAACAAGCAGTAAAACAAAGTCACCCCAAAGGATT
>JAOAUI010000230.1 GCA_030157685.1 Ferruginibacter sp.
GCATGTATAAACTGGCAACAGAACTGGGCGTAAAATTTGAATTTGATTGCAATGTAACAGCAATCAATATTGATAATGGTAAGGCTACTAAAGTACAGGCAGAAGGTGGCAGGGAATACGATGCAGATGTTGTAATTGGCGGGGCAGATTATCATTTTGTTGAGACAAAACTTTTGCCTGAGAAGTACCGTACATACAGTGATAAGTATTGGGATAAGCGCCTGATGGCACCAAGCTGCCTGCTGTATTATGTGGGCCTGGATAAAAAAGTAGAGGGCATACCCCATCATTCTTTGTTCTTTGATGCAGACTTTGAAGTACATGGCCAGGAAATCTATACAACACAGAAATGGCCTACTGATCCATTGTTTTACCTGTCGGTATCATCTGTAACAGATGAAACAGTGGCACCGGCGGGCTGCGATAACCTGGTTTTTCTTATTCCGGTTGCAGCAGGTTTGGATGCAGATACTGAGGAACTGAGAGAGGAGTATTTTCAGAAAATCCTCGAACGCTTTGAAAAAAAGACAGGCCAGGAGATAAGGAATAATATCATTTATAAAAAGAGCTACTCAATAAGCAATTTTGTAACAGACTATAATTCCTTTAAAGGAAATGCTTATGGATTGGCAAATACACTGATGCAGACGGCAATTTTCAGGCCTTCGTGCAGGAGTATTAAAATAAAAAACTTATTTTACACCGGTCAATTAACAGTTCCCGGGCCGGGAGTACCGCCAAGCCTGATAAGTGGCGAGGTGGTTGCCAATGAAGTTGTAAAACATTTTGGCAAATAAAAAAGGGGCAGGACATTATTATTAAGAACAAAAAACAAGAAAAAGGAAATGATTAAGCTTTTTCATGATGTGAGCCAACAGTGCAGTAAGGCAGTAACTGAAAAGTACAGCACTTCTTTCAGCAGTGCTATTAAGTTGCTGCATGCCGATCTTCGTACGCCTATTTACAATATTTATGGCTTTGTTCGTTTTGCGGATGAAATTGTAGACACTTTTCATCAATATAAAAAAGAAGAGCTGCTCATTGAGTTTAAAAAAGATACCTATGCGGCCATTGAAAGAGGCATCAGCCTGAACCCCATCCTGCATAGTTTCCAGATAACAGTAAGGGATTATAATATTTCTCACGACCTGATAGAGGCTTTTTTCAGCAGCATGGAAATGGACCTCAGCAAAACAGAATACAACAGCAACGGTTACAAAGAATATATTTACGGCAGTGCCGAGGTGGTTGGCCTCATGTGCCTCTTTGTTTTTTGCGAAGGCGATAAAAATATGTACAACGATCTGAAACCTTCAGCACAGGCGCTGGGTGCAGCTTTTCAAAAGGTTAATTTTTTGCGTGATGTAAAAGCAGATTACGAGTTGCTGAACAGGTCTTATTTTCCGGAAGTTGATTTCACCAATTTTACCCCACGCATGAAGCAGGAGATTGAAGCAGATATTGCTGCTGATTTTGAAAATGCCTATGAAGGCATTTTGAATTTGCCTGCAAAAGCCAGGTTTGGCGTTTATGTGGCTTACAAATATTACTTATCGCTTTTCAAAAAAATAAAACGTACCGCACCTGCCAATATTCTGGAACAGCGGATCCGTATACCCAATTATGGCAAAGCCTATATTGTTGCCAAGGCAGGCTTAAGAAGCCAGTTCAATTTATATTAATCAAAAGCACTGATGGAAGTTATACTGGTAGATGAGCATGATGTGCAGACCGGCACTATGGAAAAAATGGAAGTGCATCAAAAAGCCCTGCTGCACAGGGCTTTCAGCGTTTTTATCTTTAATGAAAAAGGTGAAATGCTGTTGCATAGAAGAGCAGAAAAAAAATACCATAGCGGCGGTTTGTGGACCAATGCCTGCTGCAGCCATCCCAAACCCGGAGAAGAAACTTTAATGGCAGCAGAAATACGCCTGCAGGAAGAAATGGGCTTTAATACCGGGCTTACAAAAGCATTTGATTTTGTTTACAAAGCACCATTTGATAATGGTTTAACCGAACATGAGTTTGACCATGTTTTTATTGGTAACTATGATGGTGATATTTTACCCAATGCAGATGAAGTGAGCGATTACTGCTTTAAAACAATTGAAGAAATAAAAAACTCCATTCAAACACATCCGCAAAAATATACCGAGTGGTTTAAAATTGCTTTTCCAAAAATGGAAGCGTATCTTGAAACAGTGTCTAATTAATTTGCTCAGGAATAAAATTATTGTGCTAAACAGGTTTACAAAATTTGAGATTGCTACAGCAATTGCTGTTTTATTTCACAGCATCGGCCTTGTTGGATTATTATTTTTCGATAAAAGCTTTTTTCTTGCTGCAACACCAGTAAACCTGTTGCTTTCTTTTGCCTTGCTGATATGGACACAAACTGAAAAAAATATTTACTTTTTTCTTTTTCTGCTGATCTGCTTTACTGTTGGTATTTCAGTTGAGATCATTGGCACAAATACCGGAATACTTTTTGGTGATTATACTTACGGAAATGTGCTGGGCTTTAAAATAAAGAACGTACCTGTATTGATTGGCTTAAACTGGTTTATCATCATTTACTGCAGTGGCATAAGTATACATACCCTGCTTTTGAAGGCCATCAACCGTGTGGCGGCCGATACCGGTAAAACACCAATGGCACTAAAAGCACTGTCGGTAATTGTGGATGGTGCAACCCTGGCTGTTTTTTTCGACTGGCTGATGGAACCCGTAGCTGTAAAGCTGGGCTACTGGACCTGGAATGGCGACGGATCAATACCCATGCTTAATTATATATGCTGGTTTATTGTAAGTTTATTACTGCTGGCAGTATTTCATTTTGCAAAATTTAATAAACAAAACAAATTCGCTGTAAATTTGTTACTCGTTCAACTGATGTTTTTTTTATTGTTAAGAACTTTTTTGAAATAAACTTTAATGAGCTGGATAATATTAATAGCAATCACTTTAGGTACTTTTGTTTTAATGGAAGGGCTTACCTGGTGTATTCACCGGTATATAATGCACGGGTTTTTGTGGGCGCTGCATAAAGATCATCATCAAAAGAAGCCGGGTATTTTTGAAAAAAACGATGCTTTCTTCCTGATTTTTGCCATACCAAGCTGGTTGTTCATTATGTTGGGTGTTATGCACCAGGCCTGGTGGTCAATTGCAATTGGCACCGGGCTTACCTTATATGGTATCGCATACTTTCTGGTACACGATGTTATCATTCATCAGCGGTTAAAATGGTTTACCAGAAGTAACAACAGTTATGTTCGTACCATTCGCTGGGCACATAAAATGCACCACAAACATCTTGATAAGCACAACGGCGAAAGTTTTGGCTTTTTGTGGGTGGCAAAAAAATACTGGGATAAAGTACAGGCCGACAAAAAAAGAAATGCACAACCCGTTGAAATGGCTGAAAGCGTATCGGCATAAACGGCTTAACAATTATACTGCCAAGGCTTGTATGTCCGGGTTATTTCGGGGAGCTTGCCGAAGGCGGGTTGAACTAAAAAGATTCTTCAGGAAAATTTGAATCCTCACTATACATATTTCCTCATACTCGCAGCTTCCCTGGCCGGCCCGCTGTTATTGAGCTTTGATAAAAAAGTAGCTTTTTATAAAAACTGGAAATATCTGTTTCCTGCCATGATCATCCCGGCATTGCTCTACATTGTTTGGGATATTTATTTTACTTCAAAAGGTGTGTGGAGTTTTAATCCGGCATATATTACCGGCATCAGTTTGTACAACCTGCCGCTTGAAGAAGTGCTTTTCTTTTTTATTGTGCCTTATTGTTGTGTATTTATTTATGCCTGTATCAGGGCTTACTTCCCAAATCTTATAAATAAAAAAACTGCTGACCTGTTTTTAATTGTATTGGCTGTTGGGTTATTGATAACCGGGATAACGTATGCTGAAAAATATTACACGAGCTGGACATTCATCTTCACCGGCACTTTTATTCTTCTGATTTATGCAGCCCGGAAATTTTTCAAAAGCTTTGATGCTGTTTCATTTCTTGTCTCCTACGTCATCTGCTTAATTCCCTTCTTAATTGTAAATGGATTTCTTACCGCCATTCCGGTTGTGATATATAATGATGCAGAAAACCTGGGTATCAGAATGTATACCATACCTTTTGAAGATGCTTTTTATGGGATGTTGCTGGTGCTGATGAATATTGCTATCTACGAAAAA
>JAOAUI010000231.1 GCA_030157685.1 Ferruginibacter sp.
ATAGCCAGGTCGGGGCGCTGGCCGGGGCCATACACTGTAAAAAAGCGCAGGTTAACAATATCAATATTGTATAAATGATGAAATGTATAATTCATCAGCTCGCAGGCTTTTTTGGTAAACGCATATGGAGAGATGGGATTATCTACACTATCATCTTCATTGAAAGGCATTTTTTTGTTATTGCCATAAACAGATGAAGAGGATGCAAACACAAGTTTATCAATTGCCCGGGCCTGCATAAACTCATGTATTTTTTGTGTACCAACAATATTTACATTCAGGTAACCGGCCGGATCTTCAATGGATGGCCTTACCCCGGCTTTTGCCGCCAGGTGTATAACAGCCTTGATATTTTCTCCGGCAACCGCATCCAATCCCAGGGTGATATCAGTTTCATAAAAACTAAATGCCGGATGTGTTTTAAATCTTGCCAGGTTCAATTCTTTTGCTGAGCGGCTGTAAAAGGGGTCAAAATTATCTACCCCAATAACATTAAACCCTTTGTTGAGCAGTAATGCACAAACATGACTTCCGATGAAACCTGCACAACCTGTAACTAAAATGGTAACCATATAGTTGTAAAAATAATGATAATCAAAGTTCCAATATATTATATTCCCGCTTAAAATCAGATTTCATTATTGCTGTTAGTTAACTTTGCGCTTAAAACAATAAGTATATTGCAGAATAAAATGCCCTGGTTTTTTACTTTGTATCAACCCTTTTAATCAAATAACCATTAAGCCCCCTTATGCAGTATATAACCGTCTATGATTATCTTTTAATGCCGGTTTACCTGTATATATTTTACATCCTGATAAAAAAAAGCTCTGCTAAATATACTGACCCGGAATTACGGAAGTATTTCTTCGTATCATTTTACCTGCATATGTTTGGCGCTGTGGCTTATGCCCTGATGGTGCAATATTATTATGGTTACGGCGATTCATTTGTTTTTTATTATGGAAGTGACTTTTTAAGCACGCAGGTAACGCAGGATCCCGGCAATATCAGGTATTTTTTTAAACCGGCTGCTGAAGTAAAGTCGTGGTATGATTTTGAGGTAGGCGATTTAAGTTATGCCGGATATTTTGGTATCGCTTCCAATTTGTTCGTTATGAAGATATCTGCATTGCTTTCTTTAATCAGTTTTAACAAATACCTCATCATTACTTTGTTTTTCGGATTTTTTTCATTTTCTGGTTTATGGCGGTTGTTCCTGGTTTTTAAAGACATTAATAAGGACAGGGAGCTTAAAATTTTAGCCTGGACTATTTTATTTGTTCCCTCCGTTTGGTTTTGGGGCAGCGGGCTTAATAAAGATTCAATATGTATAGGCAGTATCGGCTTTATTATCTACTTTCTTTATCATGTATTCATAAAAAAAGAGTTTTCCGTTAAAAGCATTATTGCATTGGTTGCACTCATTTATTTAGTTAGTGTTATAAAAAGCTATATTATTATAGCACTTGCAGTGGGCCTGTCGGTATTTATCTTTTACAAATTTGTTACCCCCTTTAAAAATGTCGTTATCAGGGCATTTATTATTATAGCATTTCTTTTTGCAGTAATGATTGTTGCTTTCGTTACCAATTTTACAGACCAGCTTGAACTATTAGCGGAAGAATCAATGGTTCAGATAGATTCTTTTCAGCGCAATTACAATGCTGTGCAAAACGAAGATGAAAGAAGCCGGGCAAACCTGGTTATTAAGGATATGGACCTTACCATCCAGGGCATGATCTTCCAAAGCCCGGTTAAGGTTTTTACCTGCCTTTTCCGGCCATTTATCTGGGAAAGCAGGAAGATATTTATTTTATTGAGTGCATTTGAGTCCTTACTGTTGCTTTTATGTACGCTTTATATGCTGTTTAAATTAAAATTTTACAGGTTCTTCATCGAAATTTTCAACAACCCCTTTGTTTTGGTTTCCTTTATCATCACTATTTTCTTTGCCCTTATTATTGGTTTTACCACCTACAATTTTGGAACCATGGCCAGGTATAAAATCATTTTAATTCCTTTCTATTTTTTTACGCTGGTTAGCTTATATACCACAACTCAGGATAAAAAGAAGCAGGCTGTAAAGGCTCTTTTATAAGTGCTTTTTTAGCCCAACTGTGCCGAATTCTGTGTTTTACGCTAAGTATTTAAGCTGTATGGGTTAAATCAATTAATTTTACAGGCGTTAAATTATTTTTTCTTCTTCATGAATAACCATAATAACCATACCGGGGCATTTGTAATTTCGCTTGATTATGAATTATTGTGGGGTGTTTGGGATGTTACAACCAAAGAAAAATACGGGTCTCATATAATTGGTGTACAGGAAGTAATTCCTGCTTTACTAACAGCATTTGAAAACCATAACATTAAAGCAACTTTTGCAACTGTTGGGATTTTATTTACAAAAGATAAGGAAGGGCTGATGTGTTTTATGCCCGATAAAAAGCCAGCATACAGTAACCCGGAATACAATGTTTACTCTAAAGAGTTTGCCACCATTGGCAATAATGAAAAAGATGACCCATACCATTTCGGCTATTCACTTTTTGAAATGATCAGACAAAGCCCTCATGAAATTGCCACGCATACCTTCAGCCATTATTTTTGTTTGGAAGAAGGCCAATCGGCCGAAGAATTCGATGCGGATATTAAAGCAGCTGTAAAAATTGCAGCAGCAAATAATGTAAACATCAGCAGTTTGGTTTTTCCCCGTAACCAGATCAACGAAGCTTATTTACCGGTTTTGGCAGATAATGGCCTTACCGTTTATCGTGGCAATCCCGAATCCTGGATTTACAAACCCCGTAAATTTTCTGCAGAAGTTCCTTTTATACGGCTTTGCCGCCTGCTTGATACTTACTTCCCGGTTTCCGGAAATAATACTTTTGCCTTAACCAAAAATTCCGGGTTGCCGGTTAATATACCTGCAAGCCGCTTTTTAAAACCATACAATAAAAACTTAGCCTGGCTTGAAAAGCTGAAATTAAAAAGGATCATGAATGAAATGACCTATGCCGCAAAAAAGAAAGAGCTTTATCATTTATGGTGGCATCCGCATAACTTTGGAGTCAATATCAAAGAGAATATGGAAAACCTTACTGTTTTATTAAAACATTATCAATACCTGAATGCCAAATACGGCTTCGCTAATCTTACCATGAAAGAAGCTGCAGGTTTTTAAAATCAGTTTAGTTTTAAAGTATTCAGCTTTACATGCAACAAAAAAAAATTATTTTACTGGCTTCCGATTGCGAATCATCCCGCTGGGTATATCATGCACTGGAAGAAATGATAAGCATTGAAGCGGTTATTCTTGAACAACCTGTCAGTAAAATACAACTCGCCAAAAACCGCATTAAAAAAACCGGATTCATACCCGTTATAGGACAGGTTTTGTTTTCAGTATTTACAGTTCCTTTACTAAAACTACAATCAAAAACACGCAAAGCATACCTGGTAAGCAAATACGGATTAAATAATAGTGATTTCAGCAGTACCAAAATACACAGCGTAAATTCGGTAAATGAAGAAGCGTGTTTAAAAGCAATACATTTATTACAGCCTGATATAATTGTTGTAAACGGAACCAGAATCATCAGCAAAAAAATATTACAAAGCACCAGTGCCGTTTTTGTAAACATGCACGTGGGCATTACACCATATTACCGTGGAAGCCATGGCGGATACTGGGCCCTGCGCAATAGAGATGCCGCAAATTTTGGAACAACCATTCACCTGGTTGATGCAGGTGTTGATACTGGGGCTGTACTTAAGCAGGTATTTATTAAACCCCATAAAGAGGATAATTTTGCAACCTACCCGGTATTGCAGGTGGCTGTTGGTATTGGTGCTTTAAAAGAAGTATTAACCAATATGATAGCCGGCAATTATGCAACAATACAACATCCCGAAAAAGGCAACATGTATTATCAACCAACGATGTGGCAGTATTTAACCGGCGGTGTACGCTAAATTATTTTTAATAACAGAATGAGCATGACCCCTTACAATAAACCATCGCTGCAAACCATACAGGCTTCCAATAAATCTATTGAGGTTTTTACCACACTTGACGGCAATGAAAATATGGATGCTGGTGTAGTTAATGATTTTGGTGAAGAGTGGAAAAAATTTGCTGTGCATACCGATGAAAGTGTAAAAGAATTACGCAAAGAGTATTTTGATATAATAGATGAAA
>JAOAUI010000232.1 GCA_030157685.1 Ferruginibacter sp.
CCATTAATTTAGGCATGGGCCTTGGGTCGGCTGTTGAGCCTGCAGCCACTTCTACCAAACAGGTACGGCATTTTCCACCACTGCCTTCAAGCTTGCTGTAATAGCACATGGCAGGTGGTGTAACATCGCCACCAATTTGCCGGGCTGCATTTAAAATAGTTGTACCCGGCGCAACATCAATGGTGATATTGTCGATGGTTACTTTAAATGTTGCAGGTGCTTCTTTTTTTATTTCGTCTGCCATAATTTCTTTCTTAACAAATCTATATTATGCCACCACCGGCACATGAATCGGGTCAGCATAATGTGCCAATCCATAATTACCAGTCAAACAATCAACCGGATTTTTCACATGCCACTCAAACTCATCTCTAAAATGCCTGATGGCTGCTGCAACCGGCCAGGCCGCTGCATCGCCCAAGGGGCAAATGGTATTTCCTTCAATCTTACGCTGAATATCCCAAAGCAGGTCAATATCACTCAACTTCCCTTTTCCGTTCTCGATATTCAATAATATTTTTTCCATCCAGCTGGTTCCTTCACGGCAGGGCGAACATTGCCCGCAGCTTTCATGACGGTAAAATCTTGCTAAAGTGTAAGTATGTTTCACCACGCATTGGTTATCATCCAGCACAATAAAACCACCCGAGCCCATCATACTGCCGGTTGCAAAACCGCCATCACTCAGGCTTTCATAGTTCATCAATCTTTTATCTCCTTTGGCTGTTGTTAATAATAAATTAGCAGGTAGGATTGGAACTGATGATCCACCGGGAATACAGGCTTTTAATTTTCTGCCGTTGGGAATACCGCCACAATATTCATCACTGTAAATAAATTCTTCTACAGAGATGGTCATATCAATTTCGTAAACACCAGGTTTATTTAAATTACCACAGGCACTCATTAATTTGGTGCCGGTACTTTTTCCTACACCGATCTTTGCATATTCTTCTCCACCATCGTTAATGATAGGAACAACTGCAGCAATAGTTTCAACATTATTAACCACGGTTGGTCTTTCCCAGGCACCTTTTACAGCCGGGAATGGTGGTTTAATTCTTGGATTACCACGTTTACCTTCCAGCGATTCTATCAAAGCAGTTTCTTCTCCGCAGATATAAGCACCGGCACCGCGATGAACATATATTTCACAATCAAATCCGCTGCCCAAAATATTTTTGCCCAGGAAGCCATTCTGTTTTGCTTCTGCAATAGCCCGTTCTAAAATATCAACGATCCAGTGGTATTCACCACGTATATATATGTATGAAACATTAGAGCCAAGTGCGAATGAAGAAACAATCATTCCTTCAATTAAAATATGCGGAATAAATTCCATCAGGTATCTATCCTTAAAAGTGCCGGGCTCGCTCTCATCGGCATTTACCACCAGGTGGCGGGGAACACCTTCGGGTTTTGCAATAAAACTCCATTTTAATCCTGTAGGAAAACCTGCACCACCACGGCCTCTTAAGCCACTCTTCTTCACTTCTTCCACAATATCTGCAGGAGCCATTTTAAATGCCTTCTCCACACTGCGGTAACCGCCCTCACGGCGATACACATCATATAACCTGATGTTTTCCACATGTGCTTTTTCTAATAACAGTTTTCTACTCATAGTTCAATTTGCTTTCAGCAAATTAATTTTTATGTTACCAACTATATTTCTTTATTCATCTTCAGTGGCGTCGCACACTTGTACATTATATCATTATTGTGCTTTAACTGCCTGCCTTGCAAATAACACCCAACGCTTTCCTTTCTTAACCCATACTTCCAAAACTTTTAAATGGAAGTTACTGGTTGTTGCTTTCATTGTTGCGGTAATGTCTGCCACAAAGCGCACATTAGCCATATTCCCGTTTATCGCAACTGTAATACTATCTTCTTTAAATCCCTGGTAGCTGATATAACCGCTTTCCAGATCCTTTATTACCTCCGCTTTTGTCTCTACCCAGCCATTACTGTGTCCGTAACTCAGCGCCTTATCTGTTTGCTGGTTTATAGAAACTGTATTCTTATTAACCAGCGCCTGATGAAATTCTTTTATTGTTGTTATTAGTTTTTCTTCTTCAGTCTGTGCATTCGCAAATGCAACCAGGAAGAAAAATAATATCGTCAACAATTTTTTCAATGATCAATTTGCTTTTGCCCTGCATTCTTCAATAATGGCATCAACTTTTTCCTTGGTAAGATGCTCACGGTAATGTTTTCCCAGCTGCATCATGGGTGCATAGCCACAGGCGCCCAGGCACTCGACCGTTTTTAAAGTAAACATGCCATCAGCCGTTGTTTCGCCAACGCCAATATTCAGTTTTTGTTTGATGTAGGCAATGATATCATCGCTGCCGTTGATCATACATGGGCCGGTTTGGCAAACTTCAAACATATATTTACCAACCGGACTTAAATTATACATGCTGTAAAAACTGGCCACTTCATACACTTCAATAGGTTCAATATTTAAAACCGAAGCCACATAATCCATCACGGGTACATCCAGCCAGCCGCCAAATTCCTGCTGTGCCAGGTGCAATACCGGCAGCAGTGCACTTTTATGTCTGCCTTCGGGATAGCGTTTTACTATCTCCGCAACTTCAGCTAATTTTTCTTTTGAAAATTCAACACTCATAATTCTAAATTCATAATTAATTTATGCATCCATCTCCCCTGCAATCAAATTCAAACTACTCATTGTAATTACCGCATCACTCAACATGCCGCCTTTCACCAACTCTTCAAATGCCTGGTAATAAATAAAACATGGCCTGCGGAAATGTAAACGGTAAGGAGTTCTGCCGCCATCGCTGATCAAATAAAATCCAAGTTCGCCATTACCGCCTTCTACAGAACTATATACTTCGCCAACTGGCATTTCGGCTTCACCCATCACAATTTTAAAGTGATAGATAAGCGCTTCCATTTTGGTGTACACATCTTTTTTCTCTGGCAAATAATATGCAGGCACATCTGCATGAAAAACTTCAGCGTCGGCACCTTTAAATTCTTTCACTTTCTGAAATGCCTGTTCAATAATGCTCAGGCTCTGCCACATTTCTTCGTTGCGTACCAAAAAGCGGTCGTAACAATCACCCGTAGTACCAACCGGAACAGTGAAATCAAAATCCTGGTAACTGCTGTAGGGTGTGTGTACTCGTACATCATAATCAACACCGGCAGCACGCAGGTTTGGCCCGGTGAAACCGTAATTCAATGCACGCTCGGCAGAGATAGGTCCGCAACCAATTGTACGATCCATAAATATCCGGTTGCGGGTAAACAGGTTTTCAAACTCCTTTAATACTTTAGGATATTCCTTTAAGAATTTTTCGAGTTTCTGGAATGCCGCAGGAGTGAAATTCCTTTCAAAACCGCCAATACGCCCAATAGTAGTAGTAAGGCGGGAGCCACATACTTCTTCATATATTTCGTAGATTAGTTCACGATATTGCATCACGTATAAAAATCCTGAGAAAGCACCGCTATCCACACCCACAATTGAATTACAGATCAGGTGATCTGAAATTCTCGCCAGCTCCATGATAATCACCCTTAAGTAATCTACCCTTTTTGGCAGTTCTAATCCTAATAATTTTTCGCAGGTAATATGCCAGCCCATATTGTTGATGGGCGATGAGCAGTAATTCAACCTATCAGTAAGCGGGGTGATCTGGTACAAAGGCCTTCTCTCCGCAATTTTTTCAAATGCACGATGAATATACCCGATGGTAGAAGTGGATTTCATTACACGCTCGCCATCCAGCTCCAGGATATTCTGAAACACACCATGCGTAGCCGGGTGCGTTGGCCCCAGGTTAAGTGTGGTGGTCTGCTTTTCAATACTTCCTTCCGGTAATAAAATATGGTCACTCATAAATTGATTAGTCAATTTGATAATTTGGTGATTTGGTGATGACCATCGGCACATCTTCAAATCATCAAATCAATTAATTATCTGCCAAACATCTCATCATCCTTATCTATCCTGCTCTGGTCTTCTACCGGATATTGTTTCCGCATGGGAAAATAATCCATCTCATCCACATTTAATATTCTTATCAAATTTGGATGACCAACAAAATTCACTCCGAAAAAATCGTAAGTTTCTCTTTCCATATGATTGGCCGAGCGATATAATGCTGTTGCACTGAACACATCAGGCTTTTCAATATCAACAAATATTTTAAAACGTATTCTTACATTATCAACCAGGTTGTGCAGGTGATACACCACAGCCAGTTCGGCTCCTTTATTATCTGGATAATGAACAGCCTGCAGATCGGTCAAGAACTGAAATCTCAGTTCAGCATCATCGTATAAAAACTGAAGTACTTTTAAATTCAAATCCTTAGGTGCTGTAAAAGTGAGCATGCCGTAAGGCTCCTGCCAATCGGTTAATTGATCAGGGAATTTTTCAGTCAGTTTTAGTTGTATCGTTTCGTTCGTCAAAGTCATGTTATAAAGTCAAAATTCAAAAATTAAAATCCAAAAAACTGAAGACCTGTTTTTGAATTTTTATTTTACACTTTTATTGTATACCATATCCAGCCAGTAACTCTTTGTACTGGTCGCTATGCCTTCTTCTTAATCCTTCTGCATTTACCAGGTCCTGTATTTTCATAAAGCCATCCAATATCGCTTCTGGCCTGGGCGGACAGCCTGGTACATACACATCAACCGGTATTACCTGGTCAATACCCTGCAATACAGAATAAGTGTCGAAAATTCCTCCGGAAGATGCACAGGCACCCACAGCAACCACCCAGCGTGGCTCGGCCATTTGCAGGTACACCTGGCGTAAAACCGGCCCCATTTTTTTGGCGATGGTTCCCATCACCAATAACAGATCGCACTGGCGTGGAGAAAAGCTCATACGCTCGGCACCAAAGCGAGCCAGGTCATAGTGACTGGCGGCTGTTGCCATAAATTCAATACCACAGCAACTGGTTGCAAATGGTAAAGGCCAGATGGAATTTTTACGGGCAAGGCTCACCACTTTTTCAAAATTGGTTGCCATAAACCCTTCTCCCATGTAGCCTTCGGGAATACCGTCGAATTTGATGTGATTGTTATATTGTACCGGACGAGACATATTAATTATTTAATTTGATGATTTGGTGATTTGATAATGATAAAACAGTTTTGAATCAAATTCGTTCATCATCAAATTTTCAAATCAGTTAATTTCCAAATCGTTTATTCTTCCCACTTCAAAGCTCCTTTCTTAAAAATATAAACCAACCCTGCTATAAATAAAGAAACAAACATTACTACTGCCATAAAACCACTCCAGCCCAGTTCCCTGAAATTTACAGCGTAGGGGTAAAAGAAAATCACTTCCACATCAAACAACACAAAAAGTATTGCAACCAGAAAATACTTAACAGCCATTGGCTGGCGGGCATTACCCCGTATTTGTATACCACTCTCAAAATTCTGTAGTTTATCGGAAGTAGCCCTTTTAGGGCCTAAAAAATTAGATCCTACAATAATAGTGGCTATAAGCCCGATTGCAAAAATCATTTGAAGGCCTATGGGCAGGTAATTTGCCGCATTATTTACTTCGGTAACCTGTAACAAAAAAAACTGCATATAAGTTCAGTTGCGATTATTGGCAAAAATACGGCAGCAAAAGCAATATTCAATAGCTTGTAAAACAAAACCCCGTTATCTTTTCAATAACGGGGTTTTTATAATTGTTTTATGCTTTTTTCTTTTTAGCGGGCACTACTTTTTTTTTGTACCGCCGGTTTTGGGTGCTGGTGGCTTTGGGGCACCTGGCCTTGGAGTAGTGGGTGGCGTATTTATCACTTTACCATCTTTATCCAGCATGGTTACCTTGCCATTTTCAATAATGGTTGTTATGCCATCTTTTACGGTAGTTATCTTACCTTCTTTTGTTATTACGGTAGTTGAGCCATCTTTACCGGTAACGTTTATTGAGCCATCTGCACCTATTACCACCTTATCAGCAGTATTGGCCGGTTTTATTTCAGGTCTAAGGTTAAGCGTTGCAACCAAATCCCTGTTCGCTTTAATTTCCGCATCGTTGGGATCGATCAACAGAGCTTTGTCTGCGTAACCTAAAGCCAGTTCTTTATTCTTTAAAACATTCACGCTGTAAGCGAACAGGTATTTATAACTACCCATTAATTGAGGGATGATCTTTGATTTGTCGGGATACAACTCACCAACCTCAATTGCTTTTATAAATGAATTATTGGCCAGGCCGTATTTCATCACCGTATCAATTCCCCAAAATGATTTACCTACCATGTAATAACCGAAAGCATCATCGGGAAATTTTTGTGTATAAAGGGTATACAAATCAGCTGATGGAGCAAATTGTCCTATACGATAATAACTATTGGCCGCATTGTATAAATCTGTTTTAGTGGGGGCTTTTTTAACATTCAGTATTTTTTTATACCACTCTCCCGCCTCGGCATATTGCTTTCTTTTCTCGTAAGTAGTCGCCACTTCTTTTAACATGGCAACTTTACCCACTTCCGTGCTATCCTGATCTACTGCCTGTTGCATAAAACTTCCGGCCAAAGCTTCGTTACCGGGGAACTTCAACAATACAATTGCATAAGTGAAATAATCCCTTGGCCCCAGTTTTGCCTGTTTTTGTTTTTGAAAATATTTATCAAAAGCAATTTTTGAATTTCCATATGCGCCCATTGCGCCGGTAGAATCACCAGCCTTTTCCCGTGTATCGGCTATTTTAAAATTGGCATAGGCAAGCAATCCAAAAAGGTTTGCATATGGATTTGGACTGGCAGCTATACAAGCCTCCGCAGAAGTTACAGTTTCTGCAAATAAACCCTGTGCGAATTTCATTTGTGCACTCAGGAAACAGGCATTGGGTTCGTCCGAACCTTTGGCTGCTAAATATTTATCTAAGTAAGCCGCAGATTTCACAACATCATTTTCATAATAATACTGATGCAGGTAAAAATATACCGGCGAATAATTTGGATCTAATGCAATCGCATCATTATAATATTGAAGATAAATCGCTTCCTGGCTGCGGCCCTGCGATTGGTAAATTCTTCCTATACGAAATTTGGCCCTTGCATATTTAGGATCAATTGCCAAAGCTGCTTCATACGTACGTTGTGCACTACCTCCATCCTGTAGTTTGCGGTAAGCATCACCCAGGTCTGTCATTATCCTGGCATCTTTAAAGCCTTTCATGGTAGTAGCCTGCTGCAGTTTTTCAACAGCATAGGCAGCATCACCTGATTTAGAATCAAAATCTGCATTGGCAAAACCAACAGCATCCAATACCATTATATTTTTTCCGCCACTCAGGCTTATGGCGCTTTCAAAATGACTACGGGCCTGCTGGGTTTTACCTTCAAGTAATTCAATATGCCCCATACCGGCATTTAATAATGCACTGTTGGGGTTTAAGGCAAGTGCGGTTTGATAAACAGCTTTTGCACCTGTTATGTCTTTGTCTTCATCCGGTGCAATCAATGTTTGCCCCAGCCAGTAAACAGCTTCCTCATTGTTTGCATTGGCAGTAATTAATTGCTGAAACACGTTCTTTGCACTGACGAATTTTTCATAATACAAAAACTTTTTGCCATCTTCAATTGTCTGGGCATTACTGAAATTAACTGCCAGTAAACCGGTTAACAGGATAAGTGTAAATTTTAAATTCTTCATTTCATTTTGCTGTTTAAGTCTTTACAATAATATCAATTTTTCAAACATTTCTACATTAATTGCTGATAATCTTTTTACAATTTCTGGTTAATCCTTACCCGCCGTACTCCAAAATCCATCCTGGTTCCCAAATATGCCCTTCTGAATATCAGTTGTCCTCTTTCCTGGTTTAAGAAATTTACAAAGCCCGTACCAAGACCGTTGTAATTCTCTTTAAGTATATAATACAAACCACGTACCAAAGGATAACGCCTTGTTGAAATGCTTGCCTGCATTGGTTTTACAAATGGCTGATCATCGCAAACCACACATGACACGTACGCAATTTTTACTTTATTTAACATATTTACCTGGGCACTGTCTTCAGGATTTCCCACCCAGCTTATTCCAACAAAACCCACAGCGTTTTCTGTTTTAGCCACATATTCAATTACCTGCTGGCTGGTTTTTACTGCCTGCACAACCGAAGTGTCAAACTTTTCGCCCTTCAAAATACTGTCCATCACAAAGCGTACTGTACTGGTTGCATTCAAACCGTCAAAAACTATCTTTTGTTCCCTGTTTGTTTTCCCACTCAATTGATTACGTAATCTTTCAAGTGAAAAAAGGGTATCGTTGCTTTTACTGTTAACAATTACGGTAATGGCATCGTTCGCAATATTATCCCAATGTGGATAAAATTTTAGGGTATCTAAAAAGTAAACATCTTCTTCATCTTTTAATCCACGGGTTACAATAACCATCCGGTTTGCTGAATCGTTGTATAGATCTTTAAAGCAATCAGCTTCTGTTTTATATTCTGCTATTATATGCGCCTGGGGGAAAGATTTTTCAAACACCCTGATCTGCTCTTCCATTACCGGTTTAAACGATTCATCCACGCTGATGTGAATGGTACCGCTAACCAAAGTATCAGTAGGGCCTTTCACTTTGCTTTCACATCCTGTTATAAAAAACAGGATCATAAAACAGCTTAGTGCCATTATTATGATCCGGTTTGTTTTGTTTCTGCTCATCTGTCCCTGAAATATTTTTTCTTATACCCTCTGTAAATTCTGAACAATCCGTAAATGATACAAACAGCTCCAAAAATTTTAAATGCACTTGCATCATACCTTTCTGCCAGCTCTGCATTGAATTTTTTTATAAAGATCATGAATAAACCCATTCCCATCCAAAGCAGGCCCATACCATAGTCCATAATGCTTCGCATGCGGAGGTAGCCTTTATCACGGTCATTCAATTCTTCTTTTTCAAATTCTTCCAATGCCATTGTATATTATTATTAAATGCTGTACTTATACTATTTACGGGCGGTGAAAATACTGAATTAATCACTTATACAGGCTATAATTATAATCAATTTGTGGTTTCAAACCTTACAGGAATAACATAATATACCGATACGTTTTCGCCTCTGGTTTTACCGGGTACCCAGTCAGGCATTTTTCTTAATACCCTTACCACTTCTCTGTTATATGCATCGCCGCCATCCTGTACGGTTACAAAACTTTTTAATTTACCGGTGTAATCCACTACAAATTTCACCCTTACACTTACGCTTTGGCCACCTTCCAGTTCATCGGGTGTCTGCAGGTGTTTTTGCAAAAATTTCCTTAGCGCTTCCATACCGCCCGGATAAGATGGTAACACATCCACTGCGTCTCCATCCATTGGTGATGTTTTATCAATTGTTGGAATGGTTTTTTCTGTACCGCCACCGCTTGGTTCAACTTTTACAGTTTCAACAGTTGGTATACCCGGATTTGTAGCAACAAAAGTCTTTGTGCTGATAACATCGTTTGGTTGCAGTGTTACAATAGTGTCTGTTTTTACATTATTGGCTACAACTTTTAAATTATTTGTAAACTGCTTTTGAGTAACCGGTGTAGGTTTTGTTTCAGGCTTTTTCTCAGCCTTAGCAACCTCAGTTTTTTTCTCAGGTTCTTTAGGTTTGTCATTCGCTTTTTTCAATTCCACTTCTGTAAACACATATGGTTTGGTGATTACACCCTTATCTTTTGGGGGTATAAAAGTAAAGGCCGAAAAAGAAATAGCAATGATAAACATAAAGCCCAATGCCAGTTTCAGGCGGTTTGGGTAAAACTTACGCAGATCGTAAGCCCCATATAATTTGTTACGTTTTTCGAAAATGATATCAAGGACATCGCTTTTCAGAATAAGATTCTTTTCCATGTTGGTTGGTTTTGAAGTGAAAAATAAAATCAAAACCGGCGCCGTGTTCAGCTATATGATGAGATAGTTTGCAGATTCCATAAAAGCAGTTGACAGTGGGCAGCCAACAGTTGGCAACTGGTAGTTTGCGAATTGCTTGCTGTCTTTGCTTACTGCAAACTGCCAACTGCAAATTGCCAACTGGGAACTGCTAACTATCTTTGCCGCATGAAAATTTTAATGGTATGCCTGGGCAATATTTGCCGCAGCCCGTTGGCCGAAGGAATTTTACAGGAGAAAGCATTAAAAGCAGGGTTGAACTGGCAGGTGGATAGCGCAGGTACAAACGGATACCATACCGGTGAACCACCACATCATTTAAGCATAAAAGTGGCTGCTGCAAATGGCATTAACATCAGCAAACAAAGAAGCAGGCGTTTTATTGCAGCCGATTTTGAAGAATATGATTTAATTTATGCCATGGCAGATGATGTTTTGCAGGATATGCGGCGGATTGCCAGGCATAATTTTAACTCAAAAAAGGTAAGTTTGTTTTTAGAAGAATCATTTCCGGGAGAGGAAAGAGGTGTACCAGACCCATGGAGCGGACCGGAAATTCATTACCACGAAGTATTTGAGATAATTGAAAGAAATTGCGACGTCATCATAAAGAAGTATAAAACACAATAACTCATGATTCACTATTCACCACTCACGATTTAAAATGAGCACTAAACCATCCATACCGCAGGGCACCCGGGATTTTCCGGCAGAAGTTGTAAGAAAGCGGAACTATATTTTTTCTGTAGTACGGAATGTTTTTGAATTGTACAGTTTTCAGCCGCTGGAAACCCCGGCGATGGAGAATTTAGAAACGCTGATGGGGAAGTATGGAGAAGAAGGGGATAAACTGATCTTTAAAATTTTAAACAACGGCATCAACAACGAAAAGAATATTGAAAAATCGAAAGCCGGTTTTGAAAAATTACTGGAAGGAAAAAGCAGCAGCGATATTACTGAGCGTGCTTTAAAATACGATCTCACCATTCCCTTTGCCCGTTACGTGGCAATGAATCATACTAAATTAACTTTTCCTTTTCGGCGTTACCAGATACAACCTGTTTGGCGTGCCGACAGGCCGCAAAAGGGCCGCTACCGTGAGTTTACGCAATGCGATGCAGATGTGGTAGGAAGTCTTTCTTTATTGAACGAAGTTGAACTGGCTAATATTTACCACGAGGTTTTTACTCAATTGGGATTGAAGAATTATGAGTTAAAAATTAACAGCCGTAAAATATTGGTTGCGCTTGCAGAATTATGTGGCGGTGCCGATAAAATGATCGACATCACCATTGCCATTGATAAACTGGATAAGATCGGACTTGAAAAAGTAAAAGAAGAATTACAGGAACGTGGTTTAAAAGATGATCAGATAAAGATCATTGAAAGCTACCTGAACATTACCGGTAGCAATGAAGAAAAACTTGTACAAATAAAATCGTTGATTGGCTCAAGTGAAATCGGCAAACAGGGTATTGAAGAAGTGGATTTTGTTTTTCAACAAACCAAAAACACAAGCATCAGCATTGATTTTACTTTGGCAAGAGGATTAAACTATTACACCGGAATTATTTTTGAAGCCAAAGCTCCTGCTGAAGTAAAAATGGGCAGCATTGGCGGTGGTGGCCGGTACGACGACCTCACCGGTTTGTTTGGTGTTCCCAATATTCCCGGCGTGGGTATTAGTTTTGGTGTGGATAGAATTTATGATGTGCTGGAAGAAATGGATTTATTTCCGCAGGATGTGCAGGTAAGCACCAAGGCCCTGTTCTTTAATATGGGAGAAGCTGAAAGCCGCTTTGCTTTTGGCATCATGCAGCAATTACGCAGCAGCGACATTGCCTGCGAACTGTACCACGAAGCCACCAAGATCAACAAACAATTTACCTACGCCGAAAAGAAAAATATTCCTTTTGTAATTATCATCGGCAGTAAAGAAATAGAAGAAAAAAACTGTGCGGTTAAAAACCTGGCAACAGGCAACCAGGAAACTGTGGCTTTAGAAAACCTGGCAGGCTATCTTAAAAACTTATAGGCCTTCATAAATAATTGCCGAGCCCTGCCCTACACCCACACACATGGTAGCGAGGCCGTATCTGGCTTTACGTCTTTTCATTTCATGTAATAAGGTTGTAGAGATTCTTACACCGCTGCAACCCAACGGATGCCCCAATGCAATGGCGCCACCGTTTACATTTACTTTCTCCAAATCAAGTCCAAGGTCGTGAATACAGGCAATGGATTGCGATGCAAAAGCTTCATTCAGTTCAATCAAATCTAAATCAGAAACCTGCAGGCCGGCTCTTTGCAAAGCCTTGTTGGTGGCGGGTACCGGGCCAATGCCCATAATAGCCGGATCAACCCCTGCAACGGCCATACTCACAATTTTAGCCATGGGCTGTAAACCATATTTTGTTACAGCGGCTTCGCTTGCCAGCAACATGGCCGCAGCGCCATCATTAATACCGCTGCTGTTACCGGCAGTAACCGTACCTCCGTCTCTTGCAAAAGCAGGTTTCAACTGCGCCAATTTATCCATGCTTGAAAGTCTTGGATGCTCATCTTTGTCAAAATCAAAAACCTCTTTTCCAATTTGCACCTGCATAGCCGTTATTTCATCGGCAAATTTATTTTCGGCAAGTGCTTTTTCATATTTCTGCTGACTTGCAAATGCAAATCCATCCTGCGCATGACGGCTGATGTTCCAGCGTTTGGCCACATTCTCTGCCGTTTCGCCCATGGTATAAGGGTAATATAATTCAGCCAGTTTTTTATTTACAAAACGCCAGCCCAAAGTAGTGTCAACAATCTGTTGCTCACGGCCAAATGGGGTTGTGCTTTTGGGCATTACGTAAGGTGCCCTGCTCATACTTTCAACTCCGCAGGCAATCATGAGGTCTCCATCGCCACAGGCAATTGCCCTTGCACAATCCATAATAGCCTGCAGGCCGCTGGCACATAAACGGTTTACCGTATTGCCTGCAACTGTTGGTGGCAAACCCGCCAGCAAAGCCGCCATGCGGGCCACATTGCGGTTATCTTCGCCACTTTGATTGGCAGCACCGGCAATCACATCTTCAATGGCATTCACATCAATATTGGCATTTCTTTTTACCAATACACTAATTACATGCGCCAGCAGATCATCTGGCCTCACACCACTTAAAGCGCCGCCATATTTTCCAATGGGCGTTCGTACTGCATCTATAATGTAAACTGTTTCCATTTAATTTTTTTATGAGCCCGGCCGTGGAATCTTTATTGAGCTTCATTGGCAACGGCTGTTTGTTAATTTTTAGTCTTTTAGTAAAAGAGTAAAAATTAATCACTCTTGTACAGAATAACTTTATTCAGCTTTTCTTCAGCAAATATATGATTACAGCTTAGAAATCTCCACCAACAAATCTCCATCACCCCCGTTACTCGTACACAGGTAAACCTGATTTTATTGATGGAAACTACAAATTTACAGCCAAACAACCCATACCGTTTACAGAATAGATTTAATTACTCAGAATAGCCCTGCCGGCAGTACCTTTGCGGCATGTCAGCAGTAAAAAACATACGTAGCTTAAGTCTTGCAGAGTTAAAAGAATATTTTGAATCAATTGGTGATAAAAAATTTCGTGCCATACAGGCCTATGAATGGCTTTGGAAGAAAAATGCCCGCAGTTTTGATGATATGAGCAATTTATCGCTGGACCTGCGTAAAAAACTGGCTGAAGAATTTGAATTTAACACCATGACGGTGGATGCCACCCAGCACAGCAGCGATGGCACTTTAAAATCGAGGTTTAAAACATTTGACGGGCATTTGCTGGAAGGTGTAATTATTCCCACTGAAAAAAGAAATACTGCCTGTGTATCATCACAGATCGGCTGCAGCCTTGCCTGTAAATTTTGCGCAACCGGCCTTATGGACCGTAAGCGCAACCTGCACTTTGATGAGATTTACGACCAGGTAGCCATATTGAATGAACAAAGTGAAAAAATGTATGGTACCGGCATTACTAATATTGTTTATATGGGTATGGGCGAGCCTTTATTGAATTACAACAATGTTTTAAAATCTATTGAAAGAATTACTGCCAGCGACAGTATGGCGATGAGCCCTAAAAGAATTACTGTTTCCACCGCAGGCGTTGCAAAAATGATAAAGCAGTTGGGAGATGATAAAGTAAGGTTTAACCTTGCCTTATCATTACATGCCGCTAATGATGAAAAGCGCAATACCATCATGGCTATTAATGAAAGCAATAATATTGCTGCATTAACAGAGGCGCTCAATTATTTTTATGAGCAAACCAAAAATGATATTACACTTGAGTATGTTCTTTTGCAGGGTGTGAATGATAGTGTAGAAGATGCTGAAGAATTAGTAAAAGTATACCGCAAAATTCCTACGCATTTAATAAATGTTATTGAGTTTAACCCGGTTGTTGGTATCCCATACTTAAAATCGGATGAAGACACTACACAGGTGTTTACAGATTACCTTGCAAAAAACCGGGTTAATGTAAGGGTACGCCGGAGCCGTGGTAAAGATATTGATGCAGCCTGCGGGCAACTGGCCAATAAAAACCAGGCTTAGGTTTTCTTTAACAATCCCCGTTAAACCCTGCTATCTTCTTTCAGTCTATATGTAAACAATTAAAAAATATAGACATGAAAAAACTATTAATTCCCCTGATTGCCATTTTTGCTTTAACAGCTACCGTAAATGCGCAGGATAAAATGGGTAAAAAAGGTCATCATCATAAACATCAAAAAGGTATGATGGCCAAACAGCTTAATTTTTCTGAAGCACAGAAAACACAGGCAAAAGCCATTAATGAAGACACCCGCAAAAAAATGCAGGATCTTAATAAAAATGAAAGCATTACTGTAAAAGAACAACGTGACAGAAGGGCTGCCATCCTTAAAGAAAGGAAAACAAAAATGGACGGCTTGCTTACTGCCGAACAAAAAACAAAAATGGCGCAGTTAAAAGCTGAGCGTAAAGTAAAAATCGAAGCAGGTTATGCAAAGCGTTTGGATAAAATGAAAACCAATCTCAGTTTAACTGATGAGCAGGTTGCCAAATTAAAAACACAACGTGCTGCAACAATGGCTAAGGCTGAAAAAATAAAAAGCAATGAATCGTTAAGCAGGGAGCAAAAGAAAGAGCAGATGATGGTTTTAAAAACCGAAGCAAAAGATCAGCATAACAAAATATTTACAGCCGAGCAGTTGAAGAAAAAAGAAGAGATGAAAAAGAACCGTGGTGACAGATCAAGAGTTAAAAAATAATAAGATTCCCAATACCAGTAAAAAGCTGTTCCCAAAAGGAATGGCTTTTTTGTTTGTGCTTTTGACATGAATCATCCCAAAACACAGGAAAAAGTTTACCTTTGCCCCTCACTACTGTTGTAAAACAGCAAAACAACGTCAAACATGAGCCAGTCGCCATTCCAGAAATTTGTTCCCAAAAAGAAAAACAGTGTAGTTAAAGAAGAATTCCGCCAGGAAAAGAAAAAGTATCGTAAAGAACGGAATGCTTTTTTTGAGGAGAAAAAAAAGGAAGAATATCTTGCACGCCAGGCTAAAAAAGGCGGTATGGCTACCAAAGCTGCCGACAATGCAAAAGGTAAAACTCCCGAAGCTGCCGCAGTTGACAAACCACGTGGCGCAGCAAAAACACCTCATCAAAAATCGGCCAAAGCAATTGCAGCCAATGACAATGTGCCTACCGGCATTATGCCATTGAATAAATTCATGGCCCACTGCGGTGTTTGCTCCCGAAGAGAGGCTGTAGAATTAATTAGCGCAGGTAAAGTAAAAGTAAACGGCACTGTGGTAACAGAGCCTGGATTTAAGATCGAGGAAAAAGCAGAAGTTATTTACAATGGCAAGAAGTTATTTGTAACCAAAAACCTGGTTTACATCTTACTAAACAAACCCAAAGATTATATAACAACCACCGATGATCCGCAGGGAAGAAAAACGGTGCTGCAGTTGATAAAACAGGCTACAACAGAAAGGGTTTATCCTATTGGCCGGTTAGACAGAAATACATCTGGTGTTTTATTGCTAACCAATGATGGTGACCTTACACAAAAACTATCGCACCCCAGCTACGAAATAAAAAAGATCTACGAAGTAAAATTGGATAAGCCACTTACCAAAGCACACTTTGATAAAATTGTTGACGGGCTTACATTGGAAGATGGCGAAATATTGATTGACAGCCTGGCTTATGCCGATAGCAAAGATAAATCCATCATTGGTATTGAACTGCACAGCGGCCGCAACCGTATTGTACGCCGCATATTTGAACACCTTGGTTATGATGTGAAGGGCCTGGACCGTGTGATGTACGCCAATCTTACCAAGAAAAATGTAGAGCGCAGCAAGTGGCGTTACCTGAGCGAAAAAGAAATTCGCCTGCTGAAATACATGAACACTTCCAAAAAGAAATAAGCTTTGAAAAAGTATAATCCCGAGATTGTTTTCGAAAACGATTTGTTTGTTGCTGTAAATAAACCCTCAGGTTTATTATCCATCCCGGACAGGGAGCAAACACAAACATCGCTTAAAGATATTTTGCTGGAAAAATATGGTGCTATTTTTACTGTGCATCGTTTGGACAGAGATACCAGCGGCATCATCATCTTTGCAAAAACAGAAGCAGCACATAAATTCTTCTCCCAGCTTTTTGAGGGAAGAGAAATTGAAAAATATTATATGGGGCTTGTTCATGGAATTCCCACTCCCAAAAAAGGAACCATTGATGCGCCTATTGCTGAACATGGTGTTCAGAAAGGTTTTTACATAGTTCACCAACGAGGCAAACCTTCAGTAACCGATTATGAAGTGATTGAAGAAAATAAAACATTCTCTTTGGTTCAGTTTCAGTTGCATACAGGACGTACACACCAGATACGGGTGCATTGCAAAAACATGGGCCACCCGCTTGCATGCGATGAATTGTATGGAGATGGCAAACCAGTGCTGCTTTCTTCCATCAAAAAGAAATACAAACTAAGCAAGCATGACGAAGAAGAAAGGCCGATGCTGAACAGGCTGGCTTTACACTCTTATAGGTTAAAATTTACAGATGCTGATGGAAAAATTATAGACCTGAAAGCTGAGTTACCAAAAGATATACGAGCGTTACTACAGCAGTTGAAGAAGAATTAAAGGGTACTAGTTTATTGCTTTTTCTGCACGCCTTTTTTCCTTAAAGCATCTTTCAAAATCTTTTCCTCACTTTTTATATTATATGTGGTTCTATCACAATCGTTTGTCGAAAAATATTCTTTCATGTGATATTTAAATTTCCAGGTTGTTTCATTAATCGAATCAATTATTTGATATTGCTGTTTATCGGCATAAACCAAATAATCATTTTTAATCCTGAAATCATAACCGCAATCTCCCATGCCTGATCCTGTCATAATATTAACGGTATCAGATTGATATTCACCTTTAAAATGCTTTTTTAATTTCAGAGTTACCAAATATCCCCAAGTATACCCTCCGCTATCAATTGCACCCCCATTAGATCTCATTATAATTTCAGGGATTATGTTTACAGAATCAATTTTCAGAACCTTACCAATAAAAATCACATCAGCCTTTTCAATACCTTCTTGTATTTCAACTGGCCAACAGGTACATACATACCCATCATTAAAATTCAGTAGAGTCGAAAAAAAGAAGATGAACTTGATCAAAGAATTATGTTTTAAAACTTAATCAATATTAGGCTGAGGTGTATATCGCAAATACGGTTTTACTATCTCCACTCCTTTCGGGAATTTTTTGATGGCATCCTCAGTGCTTAAGGCTGGCACCACAATTACTTTTTCACCAGCGATCCAGTTGGCCGGTGTAGCTACACTGTAATTAGCAGTAAGTTGCAAAGAATCTACAACACGCAATACTTCCACAAAATTCCTTCCGGTAGAAGCAGGATAAGTGATGATCAGTTTCACTGCTTTATCGGGCCCAATAATCACCAGCGAACGAACGGTTGCCGTAGCAGATGCATTGGGGTGAATAAAATCGTATAATTCAGAAACCTTCCTGTCATCATCAGCAATAATTGGGAAATCAACTGTACAATTTTGTGTTTCGTTGATGTCGCTGATCCAGCCCAGGTGCTTATCTACCGGGTCAACACTCAAAGCCAGTACTTTTACATTGCGTTTTGCAAATTCATCTTTTAAGGCGGCAGTGCGGCCAAGTTCTGTGGTACAAACCGGTGTATAATCAGCAGGATGCGAAAACAAAATTCCCCATGAATCGCCTAAGTATTCATAAAAATCAATTTCGCCTAAAGATGTTTTTGCCTGGAAGTTGGGAGCAATATCCCCTAATCTTAAACTCATAAATAAAAAATTTAGTACACTAATTTAAATCAATTGCACTGATTACACGAATTGATTTTGTTTTGAACAATTCGTGTAATTCGTTTTAATTCGTGTAATTTAAAAAACTATTTCTTAGATGATGATGCCCTGTTCAAAGCATTCTTTCCAAAACGATTTTTAACATTATCAATCGCTTTGTACAAATCGGTTTTTCTTTCCACGTCATCAAACAG
>JAOAUI010000233.1:0-1696 GCA_030157685.1 Ferruginibacter sp.
ACTAATTATAAAAATTCTGCGACAGTGAATTGGATACCACTTTAAATGTTCCGTCTTTATTAACGATCTGGTAGCAGTTGTTAATGGCCCGTATATTGGGGTTACTCATATGCTTTTCGTTATAAGGTGCCAGCATGTTTTCTTCGCTTACTATATCTCCGGCTTCATCAATTGTACGGGCAATAACCCGGTAATGAAAATGCCATGGGTTTAAACCAAGGTCCGAATCATCAGCAGAATAGGTATCATTAAACCCTTCAAATATCAGTTCTGATGTGTGGTTTATATGCTCCAGCAGGTTTTCGGTGATGTTTATAAACTGGTCCATTTCGGGATCATCGTGTATGATGCCGCTGTCCCACACAATGGCGCCATTAATAAAAATAACCAGCCTGTTATCTACATGTTTAACATTAATCCAGTATTCCTTTTTCATTGTATGTGTTGTTTAATCTTAAAAAATAATTGGTTGTTTTGAAGGTTTAAAGTTGCAGATGATATTGGATACAGGTGATGAGAAATATCATACTGTAAGCTGATAAACATTACCCGTTATGTTTTGTTCTTTTCCCCACCCTATCCACATTTAGGCTGCATCACATTTACATAACATAACATTCACAATTTCTTTACGTTATAGTTTGAGCTTACACACATTAAACCCATACACATGCTGCCAAGTAAAACGGTGCTTTCGCTAACGATTGATCTGCTGGCCAATAATGCCTTTAATCATT
This sequence comes from Ferruginibacter sp., assembly GCA_030157685.1. Taxonomy (GTDB): domain Bacteria; phylum Bacteroidota; class Bacteroidia; order Chitinophagales; family Chitinophagaceae; genus Ferruginibacter. Next base: position 738 of record JAOAUI010000233.1, read on the forward strand.
TAAAAGATGAAGAAATATCGGCCCTGCATCATTTAATTTTAAAACTGCGGGAACCGCTTACACCCATCCAACAAAACCTGCTGCTTACTTTCTGGAACCATGCTTATACCGGCGATCTGCCTGCTGCTTTATTGCACCGCTGCAATACCGTGCTGCAGCATCTTGGCCGCAGCCCGCTGGAGGAAGTAATGATGGAGATGGAGATGTATTAGTTAAGACAGGTATCCATAAGTTAATAACTGATTTTCTTTTTAGTTAAGCTACACTGCCTGAGAGTATAGATCAAATGTCGAAGCTACAGCCCGCAGGATGCTGTGCATAGTACAAATGTCCAACATAGCTGCTTCCCGATCCCGATAGCTATCGGTAGGGATGTAATCTTTTTCGGGGCTTCCGCCAGCTGGCGGATTCTTTTTTTTCTTGATAAAAAAAGATTGGCCAATCACTCAGCCAATCTTTTTTCACTTCTTCCTGTCAGTAAATCTGTGGTTAACCAACAGGCTTTCATCGCTTCACGATATATATGGAGTTATTGTGTGTTTATTTTACCAAAGTGGTTTTTTGCCCGATGGCTTTATTGCATTTTTGGGCTTAGATGAAAGGTTCCTGTTGCTGTGTGGATCGCCCTTTGTTGTTGCCTGGTTAAAAACATTTTGATCAAATGTCTTTACAGGATCCTTCGTGGTAACCGGTGCTTCATTCAGCCCGTTGCCCGGTACTATCATTTGTTTATTTACATTAGCTGTATCTTCTACAACACCATCTGGTATTAGTATTACCGATGGTACAGGTGCCGGTTTACTTTTTGCAACAACCTTTTTGCGTGACGGTAAAGCTGGCTTAACTGCAACTTTAGCTGGTACAGGTTTTACCGGTAACGGTTTCTTAGTTGCAATAACTTTCCTCCCTTTTGGAGAGGCAGGCTTTGCAACCGGTTTCTTTACGGCAACTTTTTTTGG
>JAOAUI010000233.1:1796-4194 GCA_030157685.1 Ferruginibacter sp.
TTACCAGGGATATTTATTTTCGGCTATCAGCTTATCAGCAATTCTTCTTCTGGCATCTTTACTGTTAAACGGTTCTGTTTTTGTAAAGCGCTTTAAGCCCAGCAGCATCATGCGTTGTTCATCGCCACCGGCAAATGCATTGATGGCTTCTTTACCGGCTTTGTTTAGTTTATCAACCGCATCGTTCAGGTAGCAGCGCATCATATCAATCTGTACCTGGCATTCGGCTTCACCCTGCTTATCCACCATCTTCATAATGCGCAGTAATGTACTTTCGGCTTCAAAAGTTTCAATGGCCATATCGGCAATGTTCATCAGTATTTCCTGTTCATCATTCAGTTTCATCATCAGTTTTTGTACTGCTGCACCTGCAACCATTAAAATGCTTTTCTTCATATTCACAATGGCTTTCTTTTCTTTTGCAAAAGCAGTTTCATCGTCGTTACCAAATTCCGGTATGCTCATCAGCTCTTTGCTAACGGCCATGGCCGGGCCCATCAGGTCAAGCTTACCTTTCATGGCACGCTTTAATATCATATCAACAGTAAGCAGGCGGTTAATTTCGTTGGTACCTTCGTAAATGCGGTTAATGCGGCTGTCGCGGTAACCACGGCTTATGGGATACTCATCGCTAAAACCATTACCGCCATGCACCTGCACTCCTTCGTCCACTGCATAGTCCAGCACTTCGCTGCCATGCACTTTTAAAATGGCGCACTCTACTGCATATTCTTCGGCTCCGCCCAATAAGGCTTCGGCAAAAGATTTACCGGCGGCAGCCAGTTCGGTTTCTTTATCATCTACCCATTTAGCTGTACGGTACAGGGCACTTTCGCTTACAAAAATACGGGTGGCCATTTCGGCCAGTTTATATTTTATGGCGCCAAAATTGGCGATGGCTGTTTTAAACTGCTCACGTGTGTTGGCATATTTAACGGTATCTGTTAATGCCCATTTGGATGCGCCGATTGCTGCAGCAGCCAGTTTTAAGCGGCCAATATTTAAAATATTAAAGGCAATGATATGGCCCTTGCCAACTTCTCCCAATAAATTTTCAACAGGCACTTTACAATCCTGAAAATACAACTGCACGGTTGATGATCCTTTGATACCCATCTTGTGTTCTTCGGGTCCCTGTGTAAAACCTTCCATACCCCGCTCTACAATAAAGGCGCTGAATTTATCGCCGTCAATTTTTGCAAACACGGTATATACATCAGCAAAGCCACCATTGGTTATCCAGCATTTTTGTCCGTTCAGGATATAATTTTTTCCATCTTCGCTAAGCACTGCGGTTGTTTTTGCGCCCAGGGCATCGCTGCCGCTGTTGGGTTCGGTTAAGCCGTAAGCACCTTTCCACTCGCCACTTGATAGTTTAGGAATGTATTTTTGTTTTTGTGCTTCGGTACCAAAATACAGAATGGGCAAAGTACCAATACCTGTATGAGCTGCAATGGCCACGCTAAAAGAGAAGCCGCCGCCCAGGCCTTCGTTAACCAGGGTTGAAGTGATAAAATCTTTACCCAGGCCACCCAGGTCTTCGGGAATAGAAGCACCCAGCAATCCCTGCTCGCCGGCTTTTACCATCAGCCCCGGCATCAGGCCAGGTTCCATTTTATCAATACGGTCAATAATAGGCAGCACTTCTGTACTTAAAAACTGCAAACACATGTCTTTAACCATCAACTGCTCTTCGTTGAAGTCTTCGGGTGTGTAAGTTTCAAAAGCATTGCTTTCTTTAATTAACCATTCGCCGCCTTTAAGGGGTGTGGTGGTTGCGGTTGATGTTGAGCTCATAAAGATTATTTTAAAAGTTTGTAATCGTTGTTGAAAAGTTGTTCGTTGCTGGTTGTTCGTTGTTCGGGTGCTGATTGTTGCAGTATGCTGTTGCCAGGACAACGGTCAACGTCCAACGAACAACCCTACTTCAGGTTATCATACACCATCTGCAATACTTCCTTCGCAATCTCTACCTGTCCGTTTGTAACGCCCTGCAACGCTTCGTTTAAGGTGTTATTGGCAATTTCCATGCAATGTTCTTCCAGTTCTTTTCCTTCGGGTGTTAATACAATCAGGTTCTTTCTCCGGTCTTCTTTTGATGCATTTCTTTTTACCAGTTTCAGTTTTTCCAGGTTATCAACCAGGCGGGTTATGCTTGGCTTATCCCTGAAAGTTGCATCGCATAATTGTTGCTGGCTCATGCCATCCACCTTCCACAAGTGATACAGCACACTCCACTGTTCAATGGTTATCTCTACCCCGGCCTGCTTAAAATTCTTTTGCAGCCGCCGCCCGATTGCCGTGCTGGCTTTACCGGTTATAAAGCTGTATAGTTCTCCTTTCTTAAATTGGTTGTTTGGCATATAGTTGTTTATGCAACTAAACAAAGATAATCATT
>JAOAUI010000234.1 GCA_030157685.1 Ferruginibacter sp.
TGCACGATTTAAGCAATATCAACATGCGCATGAAGGCAACCGATTCTTTATCGGCCGTTGATTTGTATTACATGATGATCATGGGTGAAAATGATATTTATACATCAAGCTTCAAACACAGCTATGCCCGTTTTTTACAGCGCCTAGGTAAAGAACCAAGAACGGATTCCCTGTTGCTGAATGTACACTCCGATTTCTTTAAAAAGTTTATTAAAATGACTGCCAATTTTAATAAGCTGGATAACTTTTTAAGCTACATGCCTCAAACTGCTTCAGAAGCTTTAATGCGTGAGTTTATTGCCAACCTGGATAATACCGGCAACCTGGAAGATGCAATAGATGTGGCAGATTCTTACAGCAGCATCACCGATACAAGATTACAAAGCACTATACTGGGTTATGTAATGAGCAATGAAAAAAAATGTATTGAAAAAAATAATGCCCGTGGCAAAACAATTTACGGATTACTGAAAATAATTTTTTTATCTGCCGATACAGCCAATAAAATTAACCTCACCAGCCTGTTGGGAATACCATCTATTTATGAAATTGAAAACAAGCAGATGAGAGATGACAGCGGAAGAATTATACAACAGGTTTATTGGTATGGCGATAAAGATGGAAAAACATTTTTCCCGTCTTTCATCAATTCTTTTTCACCAAAAGAATGGACCATCACTTCCAACAGCGAGTGGTACGAGATCAGATCTAAAAAAGGCAATGTGTGGGTTTTTGCAAACCGCCCGCTTGATAATGATGCCAACCTAGATGACAGTGCACAGATACATTTAAATAATTACCTGGCCGAAAATTACCTGCAACCGGCTGTAGTAGTGCATCGTGGACACAGCTATTGGCTGCCCCGAACCATCAGGCGTATGGCCGGCGATGCAAAAATTGTAGTGCTTGGCTCATGCGGCGGTTTTAAAAACCTAAGCAATATTATTGAAGTAAATCCCGATGCTCATATTATATCAACCAAAGAAATTGGCGCAGGCGATATTAACCGGCCCATCCTCAATTATTTAAACCAAACTTTTGAGTCGGGAAAAACATTGGTGTGGAAAAACATGTGGGCATCGCTTACAAAACTGTTTGCAGTAGATGCCAGCAATTCCATAAGAGACAGTTGGGAAAATTATATACCACCATACAAAAACCTGGGTGCCATTTTTTTGAAAGGATATAATAATATGGCACAGTAATAAATCAGGAATGGGGAATCAGGAATTAGTAGTACCGGATAAAATTCAGGAAACCGCTTAACCCAAAACTCCTAACACCAAACTCAAAACCCCCATACCTTTGCAGCATGACTGATCAAGCCAAGGCAAAAAGAAAAATATTTAATTTTTCATTGTTGCGCAGGGTGTTTCATTTTGCAGCTCCTTATAAAAATAAATTTTACGGCTCGCTGGTTTTAGCCATTGTCTTGGCGGTTATTGCGCCGCTGCGGCCATTGCTGATTCAGCTTACTATTAATGATGGCATTAAAAATAATACAGCATCTCATTTTATAAACGGGCCCGGGGGTTTTATTATTGAGATAACGATTATACAGATCATACTGCTGATGCTGGAAACAGGCTTACGTTTTTTCTTTACTTTTCTTACTGCTTCTTTAGGACAAAGTGTCGTAAGAGACATGCGGGTAAGCACCTACAAAAAAATCCTTCACCTTAATTTATCGCAGTACGATAAAACACCCATCGGCACACTTACAACAAGAACAATTAACGATATCGAATCCATCAATGATATTTTCAGCGATGGATTGATCCCCATCATTGCCGATCTGTTGTCCATCATTTCTGTATTGGTTTATATGTTTTCTGTAAGCCCGGTATTAACATTAGTATGTCTGGCGCCTTTCCCGGTTTTAATTGTGGCCACTTATTTTTTTAAAGAAAGCGTAAACAAATCATTTATACAGGTTCGCAATGCGGTAGCCAATTTAAATGCATTTGTACAGGAGCATATTACCGGCATGGCGGTAATACAGGCATTTGCGGCCGAGAAAAGAGAATTTAAAAAATTCAACAGCATTAATAAAGAACACCGCAATGCCAATATAAAAGCCATTTTTGCATACTCAGTTTTTTTTCCGGTGGTGGAATTGGTGATGGCATTATCCATAGGCCTGCTGGTGTGGTGGGCTGCAAAGGATGTGGTTGATGATCAGCAGGCCGAAAAAGTAGGAGGCGTTATCACTGCATTTATTCTTTGTTTGAATTTACTCTTCAGGCCATTGCGGGTGATTGCAGATAAGTTCAATGTTTTACAAATGGGTATGATTGCAGGCGAACGTGTTTTTAAAGTGTTGGATAATGAGGATACAACCATCAATGACGGCAATATTGAAACAAAGCACTTAAAAGGCAAGGTTGAGTTTGATAAGGTTTGGTTTGGTTACATTAATGAACAATACGTTTTAAAAGATATCAGCTTTACACTTAATGCAGGAGAAACACTGGCCATTGTTGGCCATACCGGCAGTGGAAAAACTTCTGTCATCAGTTTACTTAACAGGCTATACCATATAAATAAAGGGAGCATCAAAATTGATGATACCAATATTGAAGATTTTCGTTTGGATAATCTGAGAGCAAATATTGCCGTGGTTTTGCAGGATGTGTTTCTTTTCAGCGGTTCGGTAAAAGATAATGTTACGCTTCGCAACCCCGATATAAAAGATGAAGAAGTGAAACGGGCCGCAAAAATGATCGGCATTCATGATTTTATTTTACAGTTGCCGGGCGGATACGATTATAATGTGATGGAAAGAGGTGCCACTCTTTCATTGGGCCAGCGCCAGTTACTTTCATTTGTGAGGGCATTATTATACGATCCGGCAATTTTAATACTGGACGAAGCCACTTCATCGGTTGATACCGAAAGCGAAGCCCTGATACAGCACGCCATTGACAGGCTGATTGCCAACCGAACTTCTATTGTAATTGCTCACCGCCTCTCAACCATCCGCAAAGCCAATAAAATAATGGTGCTTGATAAAGGCGAAATAAAGGAAATAGGTAGTCACGACGAATTACTGGAAAAACAGGGATTTTACTACCAGTTGCACAAGATGCAGTTTGAAAAGCAGGAAAAAGTGATTTGATGATTTGATAATTAGTTGATTTGATGATTTGTTAGTCATTTTTGACAAAATTTCACAAAAGAGCTCAAATCTTAAACATTAATACATCATCAAATCTCCAAATCACCAAATTTCAACATTTTTAACTTCTAATTTTTAAAATCCCCCCTCCATCCTTATCTTTGCGCCAAATTACAGGTATATCATGGCATCAAAGAGCATCAAATCATTACTGGTAGCGGTTTTCAGCTTAAGTTTAGTGTTTTTTTATACTGCTGCTTTAGCCCAGCACGAACCTACCGGTGAACCTGCCAAAAAAGAAAAGATTTTTGATGCCAACGAAGTCATCTTCGGCCATATCATGGATGCCCACGAATTCCACTTTTTATCTTACAAAGGCTCCGATGGGCACGAGCACCATGCAACCATTCCCCTGCCGGTTATTTTATATTCAAAAGAAAAAGGGTTTTCATGCTTTATGTCATCAGCATTTCATCATGGTCACGAGGTTGTTGATGGCTACGCCCTTTTAACCAACGAAAGAATTGATGAGGAGAAACTGGACCGAAATAAATATGCAGCTGGCTATATTGTAGCTGTTGATGAAGCTGGCAAAATAAACGAATCTGTAAAGATCTACGATATTTCTCTTACCCGTAACGTGGTACAAATGTTACTGGCCCTTACTTTACTGGTTGTTATCCTAATCAGGGTTGCCCGTAAATATGGCACCGGACAGGGTATAACTTCCGCACCAAAAGGCATGCAAAACACCATGGAAACCATTGTAAACTTTGTAAACGATGAAGTTGCCAAACCAAATATGGGTGCCAAAAGCGGTAAATATCTGCCCTATCTCTTAACCGTATTTTTATTCATACTTATCAATAATATTATTGGCCTGATACCCGGAACAGCAAATGTTACCGGTAATATTGCTTTTACATTCGTACTCTCCATGATTTCGTTTGTAGTAATACTGTTTAGCAGTAATAAGCATTACTGGGGTCATATTGTTAACCCGCCGGGCGTACCGGGTTGGGTAAAAGTTATTTTGGTACCGGTTGAAATTCTTGGAATTTTCACCAAACCATTTGCCTTAATGATCAGGTTATTTGCCAATATGGTGGCCGGTCATATTTTAATCATCTGCTTAATATCGCTCATCTTTATCATGGCGGCATTAAACCAGTATGTGGGTTGGGGCTTCTCGCCTTTCTCCATTGCTTTTACCATTTTCATTTATTTTATTGAGGTACTGGTTGCGTTTTTGCAGGCCTTTATCTTTACCATATTAACAGCAGTATTCATTGGCCAGGCTTTTGAAGGCGGGCATGATGACCATGCACATGATACTGTTGCAGCGCATTAATAAACATTTTTTTTAACCAACATAAATTCACTATTATGGATTTTTTCTTATTAGAAGGAATAGCTAACGCAGGTGGTGCCGTTGGTGCCGGATTAGGCGCTATCGGAGCCGGTGTAGGTATCGGCCAGATTGGTAAAGGTGCATTGGAATCAATTGCACGCCAGCCAGAAGCTATCAATGACATCCGTAGTAACATGATCCTTACAGCCGCTTTGGTTGAGGGAGCAGCGTTATTTGCGATCATCATTGGTTTCTTAGCTATGGTACTTTAAAACCTTTACTGCATCCAAAGTACAGGACGGAGGATGCAGTAATTTTCTCGACTTTCTGAGCGAGATCGAGAAATGAAAAAGTTTTTTGGGACGGACATTTGGTTTTCATGGCATCATCGTTGTAAATATGATTTTGTCCTTTTTTGGTTTTTGATAAAAAACAAAAAAGGATCTCACTTGTACCGCATACCAATATTGAACATTTCAGAATTTTTTATTTTATAAATACTATAAAATGCAATTATTAACACCGGCCTTCGGCCTTATTATCTGGACGCTTCTTGCCTTCCTTATCGTGTTTTTTCTTTTGAAAAAATTTGCATGGCCAATGATTATTGGTGGTTTGGCAACCCGTGAAAAAAACATTGCCGATTCTTTGGCTACTGCCGAAAAGATAAAGCTTGAAATGGCGCAAATGAAGAATGACAATGAAGCCATTCTTACTCAGGCACGTGAAGAAAGAGCCAGTATGCTTAAAGAGGCCAAGGAAACCAAAGACAAAATGATTTCCGAAGCCAAAGAAGAAGCTAAAGTACAGGCCAATAAGATCATGACTGATGCACATGCTTCTATTCAAAACCAAAAAATGGCTGCTTTAACTGAAATTAAAAACCAGGTAGGTAGCTTAGTACTGGAAGTAAGTGAAAAAGTATTGCGTAAAGAATTAAGCAACAAAGCAGAGCAGGAGAATTATATTAAAACCCTGGCTGCGGAAGTAAAACTCAATTAATTGATTTGGAGATTTGAAGATTTGAAGATGAGGCAATGCTAACAGCTTTCATCATCAAATCACCAAATCATCAAATTTTCAAATTATAGAAAATGAATAATCCACGTTTAGCAGGCCGTTACGCAAAAAGTTTACTTGATCTGGCAACAGAGCAAAATCAGGTTGATGCAGTATATGCCGATATGAAATGGTTACACAGCATCTGCAAAAGCAATCCCGATTTTGTGAACATGCTGCGCAGCCCGGTTATCAAGCCAACTGCCAAAGGAAAGATCATTGAATCTATCACCAAAGAAAGAGTAAGCACACTTACCAGTGCTTTTATACAATTATTGGTGCGTAAGGCAAGAGAAACAAACCTGCCTGAAATTGCAACTACTTATATTGACCAGTTTAATGCACTACGCAATATTCATAAAGTAAAAATTACCACAGCCGATCCTATTACAGATGATATGCTGAATGCCATCATGGCCAATGTAAAAGCTACAGCTACAGCAGGACAAACATTTGAAGTTGAAACTGCAGTAAACAACGAACTGATAGGTGGATTTTTACTGGAAACATCAGGCACATTGGTTGATGCCACTATTTTAAGAGATCTGAAAGATATTCATAAGCAGTTTATGAATAATGATTATTTGCACAGGATAAGGTAATTTGATGATGTGCTGATTTGGTGATGTGATGATGCAAAGCCCCTTTAATTTTAAAGCCAATCATCAAATCTTCAAATTAACTAATCTTCAAATCGAAACACCGGCGTCTTTATATCATGGTAAAATAAAAAAGTCCATTTCCCCTTCTCCCCTTGCTCCCACCATTGCTGCCGCAGTTCCATGCATTTGCGGCCATCAAAATCGTACTTGGCAATAAATTTATTTGTCATTTGCTTTAATTGCGGTGCCACGTCGCCGCCAAAGAAAATTTTCTGTCCATCTTCTTCAATCCAAAATACCTGGTGAAAAGGGCAGTGGGCACCGGTTACTTCATACCTGATATAATCATCAATCATTCCATCGCCTTGTGTAAAAATAACCTGGTCAGTCTGCCCCAATATTTCAAACTCATTTGGTGTGTAAGAAGGTTTACCTTTTGCCATGGCAAAATCAAACTCATCCTTATTTACAAAATACTCGGCATTTGGGAAGCTCATGAATTTTTGATTCAGCATTTTATCTTCTTTGCTTACACCACCGCTATGGTCTTTATGTAAATGACTTAGCAACACTTTTGTTACTTCCAAAGGGCCAATACCATTGTTCAGTAAATTCTGGTGAATCTGCAAACTGCCATCGGGCATATCAAAGCCCAGCCCGGTATCAATTAAAATAATGTCTTTTGATGTAATGATTACAAAGGGCTGTATCTCTACCAGCAAACTGCCAACAGGCCGTTGCTGCAGGTCGTCTTTGTTTGTATTAAAGGGTACAAAAACTTTGGTTGCATCAATGGTAAAAGCGCCTTCGCTTAATGGAATTATTTTCATACCCAACCCCCCCTAACCCCCTGAAGGGGGAACTTTAGACTCTGCTGAATTACAGAGGTGTTTTTATTAGTAATCGCCTAAAGTTTCTGGCAATTGAGCCAGGGCTTTTTGCAGTTGTTCATCATTTGGGGCAATGCCATGCCACTCGTGGCTGCCTTCCATAAAATCGATGCCTTTGCCCATTTCTGTCTTCATTAAAATAACAATGGGCTTTCCTTTGCCAACAAAGGTTTTGGCGTTGTTCAATCCGGCAACAACTGCATCCATATCATTCCCCTCCATTTCCAAAACCTGCCAGTTAAAAGCTTCAAACTTGGCCCTTAAGCTATCTAATGCCATTACCGATTTTGTAGGGCCGTCAATTTGCTGACCATTCCAGTCAATGGTAGCAATAAGATTGTCTACTTTTTTATGTGCCGCAAACATAATAGCTTCCCAGTTTTGCCCTTCATCCAATTCTCCATCACCATGCAGTGAGTAAACAATATTTGTATCGTTATTTAGTTTTTTTGCCAAAGCTGCGCCCACGGCCACACTCATGCCCTGCCCCAATGAGCCGCTGGCAATACGTACGCCCGGCAAATGCTCATGTGTAGTTGGGTGTCCCTGCAGTCGGGTATTTAATTTTCTGAAAGTGCTCAATTCCTGAACGGGAAAATAGCCACTGCGAGCCAATACACTATAAAAAACCGGCGAAATATGTCCGTTACTCAGGAAGAAAAGATCTTCACCAACACCATCCATATTAAACTTCGGATCGTGTTTCATCACATCAAAATACAAAGCAGTTAAATACTCGGTACAACCCAATGAGCCGCCCGGATGGCCACTCTGTACGGCATGCACCATTCGTACTATATCTCTGCGTATTTGCGTTGCAATATCTTTTAAACTATTCATTGTATGTATCTTAATCTTTAGTGTGTATAATGAGTCAAATTCCGGTAAAACAACTGTTTGGCTGCAAACCTACTTTAAAATCGTATTACAAGCAAAGTAAAAAGGCAAGTAGCCCCAAAAGTTGATAATAAGTTGAGAAAAAAGTCGTTATTAAACCTATAAATCAGTAAAAAAATAAATTATCATATATCAGGCATCCATTTTGCGGATAGATGGGTCTAATATTTGATTTTAAGTTTTTATCCTCGGAACATATTTGATACTTTTGCTTTGTAAAAGTTGGTGAAACAAATTATAGTAATGAATTATATTCTATTAAGTTCGGGTTTAGCTTTTCTTATCACTTTTTTTGCTATTCCCGTTATTATACAGGTTGCTAAAGATAAAAAACTGTTTGATGAGCCTGACGAACGCAAGGTTCATAAAAATGTTATTCCTACATTAGGTGGTTTGGGCATTTTTGCCGGTTTTATTATTGCAACTTTAATGGGCGTTCCTCCGGGTTTTACATTCAATCTTCAATATTTTGTTGCTGCGGCTACTGTTATTTTTTTCCTGGGCATTAAAGATGATATCCTCATTTTATCGGCCAGTAAAAAATTTATAGGCCAGTTAATTGCAGCTGGTATCATTATTAAATTCGGAGGTATACAGATCAACAATTTTCACGGATTTTTAGGCGTTTATGAAATACCACATACTACCAGCATTATTATTTCTCTTTTTACCATTATTGTTATCACCAACTCCTTTAACCTGATTGATGGTGTAGATGGACTGGCAGGAAGCCTTGGCCTGCTCACCACGCTGGTTTTTGGTACATACTTTTTTTATGCAGGCCAGTTAACTTATGCTGTTATGGCTTTTGCACTGGCTGGCAGCATCATTGGTTTTTTAATTTACAATTTTTCGCCTGCAAAAATATTTATGGGCGATACCGGTTCTCTTTTACTAGGCCTGATAAACTCTATCCTGGTAATAAAATTTATTGAAATTGCTGGTAACACAGCTTCCAATTTCCCGATAAAATCTGCACCGGCAATAGGTTTCTCTATTTTAATGATCCCGCTTTTTGATACATTGCGTGTTTTTGGTTTACGCATCATGCAGCGCCGTTCACCTTTCAGCCCCGACAGAACACACGTTCATCACTTTTTGCTCGACCTTGGTTTAAGTCACCGTATGGTAACCATTACCTGTGTGTTGGTTAATATCACTTTTATTGCCATGGCATTTTTTATGCGTGGTTTGGGTACAACTACTGTATTAGGCATACTGCTGTTATCGGCTTTTATTTTTATCGGCATTATTTATTACAGCCGGCCTAAAAATAAAAGTGTGTTTTCCCGCAAAATTGAAAAAGCCGAGATCATCAAAACACACAAGATTTTTAAGCTTGCCGGCGAAACCGTAGAAGCAGATTAATTTTCCAGTTTCTCTTTACATCTGCTTACCACAAAATTTAATGTTTTTAACTATATTCGTTTGAAGCTAAACCGGATATAACATCCTTTTTTTATAGCTTTGCATCCAATTAATATATTCAAAATATGTCAGCAGAAGTAGATACAATTATAAGTAATACCGCAGGATCTATGCTAAAAGCATTAAATCACCTGGAAGCAGAGTTGGTTAAAATACGTGCCGGAAAAGCAAATCCCACCATGCTGGACGGCATTGTAGCAGATTATTATGGTAACCCTACAGCCATTAACCAGATTGCAAATATTTCTGTTCTGGATGCCCGTACCATCTCTGTTCAACCCTGGGAAAAAAACATGCTTGCGCCCATTGAAAGAGCAATAACCATGGCTAATATTGGCATTAACCCGCAGAACGACGGCAATATCATCCGCTTGTTTTTACCGCCATTAACCGAAGAAAGAAGAAAAGAGCTGGTAAAAAGATGCAATGCAGAAGGTGAACATGCAAAAGTTGCCATCAGAAATATACGCCGTGACAGTATTGAAGCAATAAAGAAAATGCAGAAAGACGGCCTGAGTGAAGACATCAGTAAAGATGCTGAAAAAGAAGCACAGGACTTAACTGATAAATATATTTCTCTTGTAGAAAAACACCTGGAAGCAAAAGAAAAAGAGATCATGGCGGTTTAATAATAATCAGCCTGCCATATCTGAAACAGGATTCAAACAACTAAAATATCTTTCTACCCGCATTTTGTAGCCGCTATGGCAGGGCAAGCCACTTCAAACCTGACAGTTTTTCAAACTAGTACAGTCTTCCGCTGTAATTAATTCCCGGCACCCCTTTTGTCTGTAATTTTATCAATCATTTAAAAACAGCATCATGTTTCAACAGGCAATAGAAAAAGTTGTACAGTTTACCAGGCCAATGCATACCATTTCCAGAACTTACGGAGGTTTGGTGTTGCCGGGCAGTTCCACCTTCTTTTTTGTAAACGACAGCGGTGTAGCTATTACCTGTAAGCATGTAATGGACCTGATACCTACAGCTGATAATATAAACAATCAATACCAGCAATATAAGGCCGAGAGAGACCGCATTCCTAATGATGCAAAATATAAACGGAATATCCAGGGCCTGCAGTTGAAATATAAATACCTGCCCGAAACCACCGTTCAGCTAAAGAATAATTTTTTAAACTGCTTTGATACCATTGAAGAAATTACCTGTCATGCTCACCCTACACTTGACCTGGCCATCATGGAATTTAAAGGCTTTAATAAAATATTTTACAACGGACATGCCCAATTTTTAAAAGACAGCAGTAAAATAAAACAAGGCAAAACACTTGGCCGCATTGGTTTTCCTTTTCCAGAGTTTAATAATTTTAAACACAACCCCGATACGGATGATATAGAGTGGACCCAAACCGGAAATCCTAATTCTCCTTCCTTTCCTATTGATGGTATTGTTACCCGTTTTGTTGCCACACAGCCCGACAGCGGCATAACCGGCATTGAAATGAGTACCCCCGGTTTACGTGGACAAAGCGGCGGGCCGCTTTTTGATACCGATGGAAAAATTTACGGAATGCAGTTTGCCACCAATCACCTGCACCTGGGTTTTGATATGAAAGATTTTGAGATCATCAGTAATGGAAAGAAAAACAAGATCTCCAATAACCCGTTTTTACATGTAGGTATTTGTGTGCATGTTGACAGGATAAAAGATTTTCTTCGTGAAAAGAATATCCAATTCAGTGAAGTTGATTAAAAATTAATCAGCACCTTTTCGGTTGGCAATATAAACCCCAATCAGGATTAACCCCAGGCAGGCAAATTGTTTTAGTCCAACTTCTTCGCCATATATTATACCCCAAAAGTTTGCCACAATGGGTATACCATAAGTTACCATAGATGAAAAAACCGCACCCGCCCGTTTTATCAGTACATAAAAAATAATAGAAGCTATTGCTGTTCCTAAAATACCAAGCAAAGCCGCATGGCCGGTTGAATATAAAATACCTGAATTGCTTAAAGGCAAACTAAAATAACCGGTAAAATACAAGACAATTAAAGCCGGAATTGCATTTAACGTTAATGCTACCGATGCAATTTGAATCGATCCGATATGATGCAGATGTTTGTGCACCATATTTACATTAAAGCCATAAAAAATTGTTGCCAAAACCACGTACGACACATACACCAGGTTCTGGCTTTCGTGCATATGGCCCTTGCTGAGCAGTAACAGTATACTGCCTGTAAATGCAATGCAAATACCCAATATCTTATTGGCAGATGTTTTTGAACTGAAAAATAATGCACCGGTTATAATAACAAAGATGGGTGTAAGTGAATTGAGTGTGCCTGCAAGTGCGCCATCAATACCCATTTCGGCCACACAAAATAAATAGGCCGGTAACAGGCTTCCTAAAACCCCTGACAAAAAAATGATCAACACTTTATCATTGGGAATACTTTTAAAATGCTTTACAGCAGCCGGAAGCAATACAATACCGGAAAAAATGATCCGCAAAGAAGCAACCTGGAAAGCTGATAAATTTAGTAACCCTTCCTTCATCATAATAAAACTGCTGCCCCAGATGATTGACAGAAGAATGAATATTAACCAGTTTAAAAAGCCCTTGCCCAAGTATTAAAATTTGGAGCAAAGTTGCTGTTTTTATGTTGATTAAAATAATCTGGATTTTAGCATTTGTTCATAACAATTCCAGTTGCTTATTTGCATTTATAATTATAATCCGTTAATTTTATTATACCTCTCTTTTAATAGGGAATCATTTTAAAACCTAAAACTAAACACATGGGATTTATCAAAGAATTTAAAGATTTTGCCATGCAAGGCAGTCTTGTTGACATTGCTGTTGCATTTGTAATGGGGGGCGCATTCGGAAAAGTAGTTTCATCATTTACAGATGGAATAGTTTCTCCATTAATTGGCATGCTTGGTGGTGGTGATTTAAGCAAAAACATGTATGTTCTTAAGGAAGCTGTTATGGATGCTTCCGGAAAGGTCGTCACGGAAGCTGTTGCTGTTAAATGGGGCGATTTTTTAACAGCCATTATCAATTTCATTATTGTAGCCTTTGTTATGTTCCTGGTTATTAAAGCCATAAACAAAATGAAGAAAAAGCAGGAAGCAGCTCCGGCAGGCCCATCTTCAACAGATGCTTTATTAATGGAAATAAGGGATTCACTGAAAAAATAATATTACTATATTGCCAACGTAAAAAATGCAGTCTATATGGCTGCATTTTTATAACCACAATAAATTATGAAAAAGATTTTTCTTTTAAGCTTTGCTTTCATTTTAACAGCAACCTCTTTAACAGCACAAGACCCTTCCATTAAAGATTTAAAAAATGAAGCAGCCAAATCAATTGCCAAAGATCCAAAAGATACAAGTTCAAAAAAATGGAAACTGGGTGGGTTGTTTAATCTAAATATTAACCAAGGTACACAAAGCAACTGGTCGGCAGGCGGCGATAAGTTTTCGTTTTCTTTAAATGCCTATTTAAATGTTTTTGCATTCTATAAAAAAAATAAAAGCTCCTGGGATAATAACCTCGACCTGGCCTATGGTATTGTAAATACGACCAGCCTTGGTTCACGCAAGGCCAGCGACAGGATTGACCTGCTCTCGAAATACGGATATGCCATTGCACCCAAATGGAACGTGGCAGCATTATTGAATTTGCGTACCCAGTTTGCAAAGGGATTTGCTTACTCAAAAACTGCAGCAGGTAAAGATACTTCTGCGCTGATCTCGAATACATTTGCGCCGGCGTATGTATTGCTGTCGTTGGGTATAGATTATAAACCAAGAGATAATTTTTCATTGTTTATATCACCGCTAACCGAACGCTGGGTAATTGTAACCAATGATTCTATTGCCCCGCTTTTTGGTGTATTGCCAGGGAAAAATTCAAAAAATGAACTGGGCGCATTTCTATCTGCAAATTATACAGCCAAACTGGGCAGCAATTTTGTGTACAAAACAAAACTCGACCTGTTTTCAAACTATAAACAAAAACCACAGAATGTAGATATATACTGGACCAATACCTTAACCGCAAAGATCACGAAGTATATTAATTTTTCTTTTACACTGGATATGATCTATGATGATGATACCAAAAATGTGAACCCGGTAAAGGGCCCGGCGCCGCAATGGTTGCAGTTAATGGGTATTGGCTTTGCTTATAATTTCAGTAAAAAATAAGCTGTACGTATTGATTTTGTGCTCCTGGTTGAAGGTTTTCCACATTTGGTATTGGCAGGCCTTTTTATTCCAAAACTCTCTCAACTTATCAATACATTTGCCACTGCTTTTGATAAGCGTATTTTTTACTATACAATATTTATAGAGGTGAATAAGACATCGTACCAGATCAAGTTAGACCAGTTTGAAGGCCCCTTTGACCTGCTTTTGTTTTTTATAGAACGTGATGAACTGGATATTTACAATATTCCCATTACAAAAATAACCAACGACTTCCTGGATTTTATTCATACAGGTGAAAAGCTGAATATTGAATTAAGCAGCGAGTTCATTTTATTCATAAGTACGCTGATGCGTATTAAAGCAAAAATGCTGTTGCCCCGCAAAGAACTTGATGCTGATGGTAACGAAATTGACCCAAGACAGGAACTCATCAACAAAATACTTGAATACAAAAGATTTAAAGAAGCCGCTACCCAAATGGCCGAGATGGAAGCTTTAAGAATGCTGATGGTAAAACGTGGCAACCTGCAGAAAGAAATTTCGCAGATTGGAGAGGAAGCAGGCGAAGGAACGGAAATACAAACCGTGACGCTCTTCAAGCTGATGAAGGCTTTTGAAAAAGTTATTCTAAAATTGCAGGAACGTAATTTTAAACCCGTGCATACCGTGGTGCGGTATAATTACACCATGGAGCAAAGCAGAGAGTACATGCTGAATGTTTGCAGTTCTGAAAAAACGGTTTCTTTTGAAAAAGTGTTTGAAATATGCGAAGACCGTATTCATGCTATATTCCTTTTTCTTTCTTTGCTTGAACTGGTGCAGATGCGCTACATGAGTTTACTTACCGGCGAAGGCCGCAATAATTTTATTGTAGAATGGAATGAGAACCGGGAAGAGGATATAGTAGGCCTGTTACCCGGCGAAGAACCTGTAGTACTTAACTGATAATCATTCCCCGTAAAAACGGGGATTTTTTATTCAGGACTTTTTGACAGTTAAATTAAATGGTATTATATTTGATGTTTAAACATTGAACTTAAAGTCAACAATCATGAAATCAATATTATTTAAAGCAGCAGACAGGGGAACTGCCGATTATGGCTGGCTAAAGCCCAATTACTATTTCAGTTTTGCCCAATACCATGATAATGCTAAAGTGCATTTTGGTTTACTAAGGGTTTTAAACGATGATTTTATTGGTGGTGGCGGTGCTTTTCCTACACATCCACACGATAATATGGAAATTGTAACCATACCTTTTACCGGAGCATTAAAACATAAGGACAGCACCGGTGGAGAAGGTGTTATACAGGCAGGTGATATACAGATCATGAGTGCCGGTAGCGGTGTACAACATTCAGAAGCCAATGCTTCTGCTACAGACCCGGTAACACTTTTCCAGGTTTGGGTATTTCCTAAAGAAAGAAATATAAAACCCCGCTACGATCAAAAAACATTTAATGTAAATGAAAGAGCCAACAAATGGCAAACAGTTGTTTCACCAATTGATGCAGATGCAGCATTATGGATAAACCAGGATGCAAGGTTTTCGTTAACAAACCTTGAAGCCGGGAAAGAAATAACTTATACAAATGCTTTTAAAAACAACGGTGTTTTTCTTGTTGTAATTAATGGCTCGGTTGAGGTTAACGGACAACAATTAAATAAAAGAGATGCGTTGGGAATTTCTGAAATGGAAAGTTTTACAGTAACGGCTTCTGAAGATGCTGAATTATTGGCAATTGAAATACCAATGAGCTGATATTAGTAATAGATCCACAATAAGATTGGTTCCTGCGATTCATCCATATAGGCTTTCAGTTGAGTAAAGAAAGCAGTTGATACCATTGGGCATCCTTCACTTAGGGCAATTGGCGCAGGATATACTTCTGTATTGGGTACACCGCAATATGAATGCAGTACAACCGCACGGTCAAGTGCTTTGCTGTTGGTTTTATCCAATCCTTTTAATTTATACGACAATCCGAAATTGCCGTTATAGGAATTGCCAATTTTATATTTACCTAAGGATGTACAGTTACTGTTTGGTGTGTTTGAAAAGATCAATCCACCTGATTCATTTTCTGATCCCTTGCCATGGGCAACAAGGCCTGCAGCTTCCAGTGAATCTTTTAAAAGATTGTAAACAAAAAAGCGGTTTTTACCCGAAGGCAAACGCATATCAATCATAAAACAATAGCTTACGTCAAAGCCATTTTCATCTACATAATCTTTTGCCAATGATGCTTTTTCTTTCAGGCGATTCATTACTTCGGTGTTAGTAATAACACGATTATCAGTAAAATTACTGCTTGTATTAATAAACCTGAAATTGCGGTTATTGCCTAAAAAGTAACCAAATACTGATATGGTTAAAAGCAATCCGGCTGCAAGCACGAAGGTTTTTTGAAGAATATGTATGCTGTTTTTATGGGGCATAAAATAATAACGCAAACCTATTTAAAAAATTGTTTACTTCCTGACACAATAAAGTTAAATTACTTTCATTGTGCCGAAAAGCTGATACCGGTTTAATAATAAATCCATAACATAACCGGTTTGGTTGCTTCATCAAGGTAAGATTTTAACTGGGTTAAAAATGCCGGAGAAACAGTTGGGCAACCCCAGCTTTCGCAAATAGATAATGGAGCCACTTCGTCATTTGGTACACATTCATGGGCATGAAGCACTACAAAACGGTCAAAAGCCTTGCTGTTGGTTTTATCCAGGCCGTATAATTTATATGCCAGGCCAAATTTGCCGCTGTACGATTTGCCGATCTTGTATTTACCCAGCGATGTACAATAGCTGTTGGGTGTATTTGAAAAAACAGGTGTATCAGAATTAGTGATGCCGCTGCCATGCGTAACAAGCCCAGCCATCTCTACAGAATCCTCATCAAGGTTATAAACAAAAAAGCGGTTTTTACCGGATGGTATCCGCATATCTAATAAAAAGCAATGTTTGTCATCAAAACCATGTTCGTTAATATAATCCCTTGCCTGTATGGCTTTTTTATTGAGGCGTAGCAGGGTTTCTTTTTTGTCTGCCGCCTCTTTTGGCGTAAAGGCAAATGCATTGTTTTTTGATGGCTTGTTGAATTTTGGTTTGTACCAAAAGAAATAACCAAAAGCCGAAACGGTTAACAACAAGCCGGCGGTTAATACAAGGGTTTTGCGGGCTATCTTCATGAAAGTTTTATCAGGCATAGATTCGTAACGACTGCCTTTCCATAAAATTTTTATGATCTTGTTAAATAAAATAAAAAGGCTGTGAAGTCTGTTTACAGGATCTTGATTTCGTAAACCTTTAGATCGAAGTTGTAACCGTTCATGATATAATAATCATCCAGGAAAACAAGTTCTTTATTACCGCCGGGAATGATATCAAGGAAAGCATAGTCCAGATCCTGCAGGGACGTGGCTTGTGTATCAATGTTAATTGAGCTTTTAGAAGAAGATATTTTAAAGTGTACATTACCGCTTAAGCTGTCATTAAAAAATGTAAGCTTAAACAGCCGTTTCAAATTATCTGTAAATGTAGTTGTTTGCTTTGTCTGTGTTTTAAACATATCCTGCAGAAACTCATTATTTTTTAGCAGGCCAATTCTTTCAAATGCTGCAATCAATAAACTGTCATCACCAATAATTTCCCCAACTGTAGGATTGCTTTTCTCCTGCCTTTCTATATATCGCTCTCTTTCCTTTTCATCAGTAATAGACTGTATGCCTGCAAAAGTTCTTCTTGTTCTAACTTCACCAATCAGTTTTACTTCAATTTCATCATGTTTGTAGCATGAACATAAAAAAGCAGCCATGGAAACCAAGGCTGCAATCTGATATAAATTCTTTAAGTAACTACTCATTACTTTACAAGCTGCTCAACTGTAATTGTGCTCATTTCCCTTAAAGCACTTGCAATGCCATTCGCATCAATACCAATTTCATCATACAATTGCTTGGGCGTTCCATGTTCAACCAGCCTGTCAGGTATACCCATGATTTTAACATCGGCTTTGTAACCATGTTCGTTCATGAATTCTAAAATGGCTGATCCAAACCCTCCCACAACCGTTCCATCTTCAATGGTAATTACTTTATTGTATTTGCTGAAAACCTCGTGCAGCATTTCCTCGTCCAGCGGTTTTACAAAACGCATATCGTAATGCGCCGGGTTAATGCCTTCAGCCTTTACATCTCTTATGGCAGAGGCAGCAAAATTACCAACGTGGCCGAATGATAAAATCGCAATATCCTGTCCGTCTTTCAATTTTCTGCCGGTTCCGATCTTTACTTCCTGCATATCGGTTCTCCATTCAGGCATAACGCCTTCGCCCCTTGGATAACGGATTACAAAAGGTAATTCATTGGAATCCAGTTGAGCCGTGTACATCAGGTTACGTAATTCTGCTTCATTCATCGGTGCACTCACTATCATGTTGGGTATGCAGCGCATGTAGGCAATATCATAACAGCCGTGATGCGTTGGCCCATCTTCGCCCACAAGCCCCGCCCTGTCTAAACAAAATATAACAGGCAGTTTTTGTATGGCCACATCATGTATTACCATATCATAAGCCCGCTGCATAAAAGAAGAGTAAATGTTGCAGAACACTTTCATACCCTGTGTTGCCATACCGGCGCTTACCGTAACTGCATGCTGCTCACAAATGCCCACATCAAATGCCCGGTCGGGCATTTTATCCATCATTAATTTTAAAGAAGAACCGCTGGGCATTGCCGGTGTAATGCCGAATATCTTTTCATTTTTTTCTGCCAGTTCAATAATGGTATGCCCAAAAACATCCTGGTATTTTGGTGGCTGCGGAATATCGAATTTTTTCTTTTGTATCTCTCCGGTCACTTTATCAAATAAACCCG
>JAOAUI010000235.1 GCA_030157685.1 Ferruginibacter sp.
TTTTTACCGGCAAGGAAACCATTGACTACAATGGTTCATCCATTGGCGGTATGGTGGCTGAACTGCTTGACCTGCCTTATGTATCGCTGGCAACCAAATTCACTTTGGAAGGAACCGATGCGGTTATCGTTCGTGAAATTGAAGGTGGCGAAGAAACCAATAAAGTTGCATTACCACTGGTTGTTAGCTGCCAGAAAGGGATGGCCGAACAACGCATACCCAACATGAAAGGTATTATGGGTGCCAGAAGCAAACCTTTGAATGCAGTGGAACCTGTTGCGGTGGATGCACTCACATCTGTTGCAGCTTTTGAATTACCGCCTGCGAAAGCTGGTGTTAAACTTGTTTCTCCGGATACTCCGGAAGAACTGGTAAGGTTACTACATGAAGAAGCAAAAGCTATTTAAAAACCCCCTCCGCCCGTCCTGAGCGTAGTCGAAGGAAAGGGGGAACTTATCTAAGCGGAGATTCAAATATTAAATTCATAACAGCCTTTGTAAAATTAGCAATGGCAAAATTTATAAATTATGAGCGTTTTAATTTTTCTTGATCAATCAGAAGGCCACATAAAAAAATCATCTTTTGAAGCAGCAAGCTACGGTGCTAAAGTTGCCGAGCTTTTAGGCACAACTGCCGATGCCATTGTTTTGGGCAATGTTGCTGATGATTTAACCAGTTTAGGAAACTACGGAATTAAAAAAGTACATACTGTAAAAAATGCAGCATTGGATCATGTAGATGCACAGGTATTTACAAAAATAATTGCCGATGCTGCCAAAGCCATTGATGCCAAAGTGATCATCTTCTCCAATAATTTTAATGGTAAAGCCATTGCGCCACGTTTAAGTGTAAGACTAAAAGCAGGATTAGTTTCCGGCGCAGTAGCCCTACCCGATTTGAGCAGTGGATTTACCGTTAAGAAAAACGTTTTCAGCGGTAAGGCATTTGCCAATATCACTGTTACAACCGATGTTAAGATCATTGCATTGAATCCAAATTCATACAGTGTTGTTACCACCACTGCTACTGCAGAGGTTGCCGAATTTGCTGCAACGGTTGATGCAGCTAAAGTACAGGTTACAGCTACTGATAAAGTAGTTGGCGAAATTCCATTGAGCGAAGCAGAGATCGTTGTAAGTGGTGGCCGTGGTTTAAAAGGACCCGAGAACTGGGCACTGGTTACCGATCTTGCAAAATTATTAGGCGCTGCCACAGCCTGCAGCCGCCCGGTTGCCGACAGCGACTGGCGCCCTCATCATGAGCATGTAGGTCAAACGGGACTTGCCATTGCACCAAACTTATACATTGCCATTGGCATTTCGGGTGCCATTCAGCATCTTGCCGGTGTAAACAGAAGTAAAGTAATTGTGGTTATTAATAAAGACCCGGAAGCTCCGTTCTTTAAAGCGGCCGATTATGGTATTGTAGGCGACGCTTTTGAAGTAATGCCAAAAATTATTGAAGCGGTTAAGAAACTGAAGCAGGCATAAACAGATAAATTCATTTCATAAAAAAGCCTCCATTACCTGGAGGTTTTTTTATGCTGACAACTATGTTCTTTTAAATAGTATTAGGTGTAAATATTTTTACAAAGCCATCGTTCTCACTGCTAACAACCAGTAGACTTCTTTTAGTAGGACTGTCTTTTGCCGGTATGAACAAAATGCCTTCAGGAGCATCGCCGCATTTTATCATCTGCAAAAATACGGGTGCCGCCGGATTGCTGATATCATACATCGCTACTGCATCTACCCTCTCCATACCAACAAAAGCAACCATTTTATTACCCACCTTTCCAATATGAATACCTTCGGGCTCTGCAGCTTTATCATCGCTTCTTGTATCATCATATACACCTAAAGCAACTGCTTTTTTATCCAGTTCATTTTTACTGTCGAAAACCTGTGCACCGGTGTTGCCGTTCCATACACTGAAAGAACGGGCGCCAAAAGAATACAGTACATCAAAATCTCCGTCACTATCAATATCGCCCATTGTATTGGTAACATTTAAGCGCCCCATTTGTGCATCCAGTTTTAAAGTGGCGGCATTGGGAAATGCTATCGGATCAAGCGATAAAGATTTAACACGCTTTGCTTCTGTTAAAGCCGTATACTCTCTTGCATCGCCTTCATTGGCCGTAAACAGGTAAGGGATGCCATTGTATTCAAATAAAGAAATTGCATCGGGCATGTAAATGCCTTTTACCGGCCATTTGGCAAACGTACCAACAGCGCCGTCCAGGTCGCTTACATCAATGGCATTTTCGTTGGTGTTATAATCCTTAAACCCCAATGGGAAAATATTGGTAACAGTTTTAGATGCGATATCAATCTTTGCAATAGCATTGTTTTCCTGTAAAGTAACCCAGGCAGTTTTAGAATCACCTGAAATGGTTATATACTCAGGCTCCATATCTTTTACAAAATTATTACCGATACCAAATACTCTTAACCCGGCAGCTTTCAATGTTGCTACCTGCGAAACAAAAGCCGAAAAGTCAATAGTAGTAGCAGTATAATTATTATTTACTTCAATGATAGAAACTGTTCCGGCAGGATCATTCGTATAATCATTGCTGGGTTCACCTTCATTGGCGGTTAAAATATAATTACCATCATCGCTGTATGTTATCATATCGGGCAAAGCACCAACAGTAATTACTTTTACTTCGCTGTAGTCATCCGTTTTAAAAACAACCACTTTACCATTATCCTGTTTATTTAAAGCTTCAATAGCAGCAGCCAGTTTACCGTTACTCACATCCAGACTGTTTACGCCACCTGCATAAGGTGCCAGCGATATGCTGTAGACAAGCGTAGGTGTTGTGGGGTTTTTAATATCAATTACATCAATCTTATTGGTGGTACTGTTGTTAACCACAAACAGGCGCTGGGTAATGGGATCGTAAGCAGAAATTTCTGCCGCACCAACACCGCCAATGCCAATGCTTCCAATCTCCTTAAAGGTAGATGGGTCTTCGTTTACAAAGAATTCGGGTGTATCGTTTTTTTTACAGGATACAAAAAGAACGGCCAGGGCCAATAACAGTTTTGATAATTTCATTTTCAGTAGTTTTGGCTGCAATTTTCAATGAATGGTGTTACCGATTTGTGACCGGAAGGTTAAGAAATGATTAATTGCATAGCCTGATTTTTGGGATTGCATCATAGCGTTTTTTCTTCCAGGAGCATTTACCAATAAAAAAATCACCGGCTAAGAAATCTTTATTTTTTACATTTGTTTCTTAACAACTACACATGAAGCAATTGTTTTTGATTGTAAGTACCCTTTTTATAAGCAGCATTGTAACTGCACAAAAAAACTTTGAAGGGTCTGTTACCTACCGCCTGCATGTTTCTACCGGAGATAAACCAGATGCGGAATTAAAGGTTTTGTTCGGCATCAGAAAACTAAAACTGCTCTTTAAAGAAAATGAAACCTATGATAAAGACGCCCTGATTGTATTACTGGATTCTGCAACGGTATACACTGTAAATTTTTCTGAAAAAACATTTAAGAAATCCACACTAACCCTTACATCGCCTGCTCAAAAGCCTGAAAAAAAACTGATCAACGGATATTCCACTACTCCATTTATGCCTGAAAACACAGGCCTGGGCAATTTACTGGGAGGAATGCTGGGTTCATCAAGCGTTATTTTTTATGTAGCAGACAGTTTGCATTATACAATTCCTGCTGCCTTTATTGGCAATAAGGAACTGCTGATAGTACAAAAAAATAAGATTGTTTTGGGAGCAGAAATACAAATAGTCAGTCCGTTCAACGAATTTGCAGACAATGCATCAAAAGGCCCCAATATTGTAACTGCTGAAGCTGTTGATATCAGGCCCATGGCCATCAATGAAAGTGAGTTTTTTATACCTGCCGATTTTGTAGACAGGAAGGACATGGTTTATCCGGTTGAAGACTCGGTTGTAATGGTTGACACTTTTTCCGTGCCGCCACCCCCACCTGTAGTTAAACCTGTAAAAAAGAAGCCTGCCAAACCTGCACCACCCAAATCTACATCATCACCAAAGGCTGCAATAAGAAAAGAACAGTAATTGCGCTTTAAGGGCTTTTTGTTTTTATATTTGCTTTATAAATAACAAGCGTTAATTGCCCTCAGGAAATACGGAAGTATGAAGAAAATAGAACTGGAAATAGTAGCCTTATCGCA
>JAOAUI010000236.1 GCA_030157685.1 Ferruginibacter sp.
GTGAATGGATGACCATCGGCTCATACAATATCAACAACCTGAGTGCACATGCCAGCGTTGAATTAAATATTGATGTTTACGATGACGGACTTGCAAAACAAATGGAACATTTACTGAAAACAATTATAGAAGCTGATTGTATTGCCATTACTGAAAAGCAGCACAAACAAACCACCAACATTTTCAGGCAATTCATTCGCTGGTGTGCTTATGAAATAATCCGTTTCATGTTATATGCTGTAACTTTTAATCTTAAAAAAATAAAGTAACTTTTTTGCAACAGTAAGCAAGTGCTAAAACATGAGTTTTATCAGCCTGATTACTTTCATTTTTCTGGGTGATATAGATTATTGATTTAAGCTGGCTGCAGTAATAGTTTTGTAGTGTAAACAATATTTAAAACTTTAAAAAAAGAGGAGGTAATTATGGGAACGTTATCTGTAAATAAAGGAATTGAAAAAATGCCATTTGTATTTGAAGACTATTTCAGGCCATGGAACGAATGGTTTGAGAATGGCAACAGCAACTTATGGGGAACAGCCATGAATATACCTGCTGTAAACATTACTGAGCATAAGAATGCATATGAGGTATCGCTTGCTGTACCCGGAATGAAAAAAGACGACTTTAAAATTGATGTGGAAGGGAATATGCTTACCATCAGTTCTGAAAAAGAAGAAAGCAAAGAGGAAAAAGATAAAAAGTTTACCCGCAAGGAGTATAACTATACATCTTTCAGCCGCAGTTTTACACTTCCTGCTGAGATTAACAAGGAAAAAATAGATGCCAAATATGATAATGGCATCTTAAAAATCTCTTTGCCCCGCAAAGAAGAAGCTAAAAAGCTTACAGCGAAAAACATCGCTGTTAAATAAGCCAGCTACCATATGGCTTAAGGCCCCTGCAAAATATGCAGGGGCTTTTCAGTAATACATATTCATACATTTTATTGACTACTGTCAGTTTTAAAACTGATACAGGTTATTTATATGGCAAAATGTACAATATACCTTTACTGCTAATAAGAATATTCCTATCACCATGTGATTTGACAAGAAGCCCGGTCGCATTAAATAAATTATACAATGCCACATCTCAAAATAAAACAGTTCCATTACGAAATCAATTCCTGGAAAAGGTTACTGGATTATCTGACTGAAGAGAATATACAAATGAAAAACAGGCTGTCTGAAATTCTTAAAGAAAAATTTGACACCTATTTACTGGAAGAAGTGGATGGATTTCAAACAAGGTTCATCCGGAAAGACAACATGATTGCCCTGCTCAGAAATGAAATAACGGAACTGGATGAAATACCGGTTGCCGGGATTTTAAAAGACGAAAAGCTTTTAAAAAAAATGAAAATTAAAATGAAAAGGCTGCATAAGAATATCAATAATACCGAAAAACAGTTTGGCAAATTAAAATCCGATTTTCATAAATTTCTTTCAATTAATATTTTATAGCCTGTGAAAACCACTCACCAAAAATACGTGCTGGTTATCATACTATCCGGTTTTATAAGCTATTCATCCGGTGCACAGATCAATCCTGACAGTTTGCGGAAATTTATTTCAGAGAGCAAATATGCTTCGAACAATAAACTGACTGAATTTTATACCAGGCTTAATTATAAAACAGCCTGGATCCACCAAAACAATGCCGGTAACCTGGCCGTTCTTTTAACCATGTTAAACACATCAGCATCGGTTGGTTTAAAAGAAAAAGATTACAGTTTTACTTTTATTCAATCGTTTCGGAATAAAAATACTTTACTGCAGAAAACAGAAGATTCACTTGATGCGGAAATTAAATTTACAGAAACCGCTTTAAAGTTTTATACTGACCTGGCCTATGGAAATGCTACTCCTTCCTTTGGATACAACGGACTTAAATATATGCCGGCCTGCCACAATATTGCTGTCTTGCTGGCAGAATCAATCTCAGCAAATGCACTGCAGTCCTTAGTTCCACAACTAACAGGCTCTTTGCCTGAAATTGCCATCATTGAAAATAAACTTAAATGGTTTAATGGCATAATGAAAGACAGCAGCTTTAAAGAAGTAATAATTACTTCAAATAAAGCAACAATGACAAATACGCCCCTGGTAACAAAACTTTACCAATTGGGTATAATTAATACCATACCATTTAATTTGCCAGACAGCGTGCTGAAAAAAAAGGTGAAGGAAGTTCAAATTCAATTTAATCTACTTTCCGATGGTGTACTCCGTTCAACATTGTTGCAGGAACTGAATACAAAATTAACTGTCAGATCTGAGCAACTCAATACATCCCTGAATTATTACCGGTGGCTGAACTGCATGGTACAGATACAACCAGTTATTGTGGTTAATATTCCGGCAGCATATTTAAAAGTGTATGATAAAAATAAAGTACTGCTGGATATGCGGATGGTGGTTGGAAAAAAATCAACTCCCACTCCAACTTTAATAAGTACTGTTGATGAAGTAGTTCTTTATCCTTACTGGCATGTACCATACAGTATTGCTACCAAAGAGATACTGCCCATTTTAAAAAGAAATCCGGGTTATATCAATACCGGCAATTACCAGGTATTAAATGCTGCAGGTAAAATAGTAGATCCTTATGCAGTTAACTGGCAATCACTCAGTGGTTCCTATTTTCCTTATTTAATACGCCAGAGCACCGGTTGTGATAATGCATTAGGCTTATTAAAGCTGAATTTTAATAACCCCTTCGGGGTTTACCTGCATGATACAAACAGTAAAAATATTTTCAGGAATAACAGGCGCTATTTCAGTCATGGCTGTATGCGCATGCAAAAACCCATGGAGATGGGCCACCTTCTTTTAAAAAATAACCGCATTGCAATTGATACGCTTGAACAGAAAGGGTGTTTACGAAATCAGTCGCCCATAGTTGTACATGCAAGTGAGCATATGCCTGTGGTTGTATGGTACAATCCTGCAGGTATAGATTCTGCAGGCCGGGTACTTTTTTATGAAGATGTTTACAGGAAATTTAAGTAATTACTGAATAAACAACCAGCACAAAACAGGGTAGTCTTTACGCTGCTTTTATATATACAGTATCATATCGTTTGCAGGCAGGCTTTCTCTGATAATAATCTTAATTAATATTGACAACCATCATTTTTCCTGCATCTTTTAAGGGATACCTTGCTTCAGAACGTTAAATCTTACGATTATGAAAAAGATAAACTGGCTTGCATTCAGCCTGATGGTAATGATTGCCGGTTGTACTTCATCAAGAATTACAACATCCTGGAAAGCAGAAAATACTACTCCTCAAAAGTATAACAAGATAATGGTGCTGGGCCTCATAAGGGAGGTTGACAGAACCCTCCAACAAAATATGGAAAATCACATGGTGGGTGATTTGAAGGAAATGGGTTACAATGCCGTTTCGTCGCTGACAGAATTTGGCCCAAAGGTTTTTGACAATATGGAGGAAGGCGCTGCAATTGCAAAATTAAAAAACAGCGGTGTTGATGCCGTCATTACCATTGTTATGCTGGATAAGCAAAAAGAACAAAGATATGTTCCGGGCAATATCTATTATACTCCGTATGGCCTATATCATAACAATTTTTGGGGCTACAGAACTACCTTATACAGGCGTATTTATGAACCAGGATATTATGTTACCGAAACAAAATATTTTTGGGAAAGTAACCTGTATGAAATGAATACTCAAAAACTGGCTTACTCAGTGCAAACAGAGTCATTTGATCCGGTTAATTCTGAAAGTATGGCTCATGAATATGGAATGCTTATTGTAAAAGACATGCAGAAACAATCTGTACTGAAACAATAAACAAAAGATTAAATACTAATAGCAGCAGAACATTGCTTTAAAATATGTATCATACAAGGCTGTTTAATTCCCAAAAAAAACATCAACTGTCCCATTTCTGAAACAGTTGATGTGCTGAACATATTCACAGGATTTAAAACTTTTCAATTTGCTTCTTTAACGCTAACGTAGAGTTAAGCATCTCTTAAAAAAATAATTAATTGTTTACTATAAACGGTTTTGTTTACCCGGAAATATTTAATACTCCGGGCACTGCTTTAGTTTTCTATTTGCGGATCGTTATTAAAGACCTTACCCAACCTGCCACCTGCTTTATTAAGAAATTTATTTGCAAGTACGGTCACACCATAGGTAATAGCATTTCTCACAAACCCATCTCCATACAGGTAATCTGCTGTTTTTCGTTTCATTATGCTGCTCAAAGCGTCTTTAGCAATATTCACAGGCCTCAGGTTCTCTTTTAAATCTTTCCAGTTGCTGCGTATCTTATCTTCCAGCTCCGCCTGGCGTTGCTTTATCTGATTTTTTTGATACTTTAATTGTTTTATGCTTTTAATCTTCTTCATTGTCTTCGCCAAATAACTGTTTTATCAATGCATTCATAACCGGCAGTTGTATAATTTTTACCCTGGCTGTCCATACCACTATTCCAATAAGCAGGTATAAGCCCGCCACAATTAAAAAGCCTGCCCAGGTTTTTCCTATCCATTCACCCAGGCCAAATGCCAAAGCGATACTGCAGAAAAGAACAAACAACATAAAAACAGCCGCAACTATCAGTCCGGCAACAACATTGGCTATTACTGCTGAACTTTTCTCTGCCGCATTTAATTTTACTGCCTCTATCCTGGTGTTTACATATTCCTTAATCGTATCCGCCAGTTCTTCCACTTTGGCAAATGCTTTTTCCATGTTGATTGTTTTTACTAATCAATTACTAAAAAACCACCGGGTTTATTAAGCAAATTCTTCCACAGTTTCTTTAACCTTCTTTTCAAAATCTTCTTTAAGATCATTGAATTTGTCTTTACCCTTACTGAATTTGTCTTTTACATCTTCGGCAAATTTTTTACCCTTTTCATTCATTTTTCTGCGGGTTTCAGAACCTTTATCGGGGGCAAACAAAATGCCCAGCACAGCACCGGCTGCAATACCTGCGGCAACAGCAGCCAGTATTTTACCACTCGTGTTCATAATAAAAGATTTAATTGTTTATTGATATATGCAAGATAAAACTGAATGCTTCTTATAAGAATGATGGCCCTCAATAATTATACTGATGCTCATCAGGAAAGAAAAAAATCTGCTTCACTCCGGCTTCATTTTTTGTTTTTTCTTCTCCAGTTTCCTGAAATACCCCCTCAGCAGGAAATTATGTTTTAAAGCCTCCATGCTTTGATTAAACCCTTCTGTTCCCTGCTGTATATTATCAAGGCTTGTATTCAGTTTTATTACTATCATAGAGTCTTTAAGCAGCGCATTAACAGTACCTTTTCCCTGGTTTACATCCTGCCTGATATCTGCTGCCATTTTATTTAACTCAACTGCCAGTTCATCGGCCTTATCGGCAACTGTTTTTATTTTTACCACCGCTTCGTTCAGGTTTTTTGCCAGGGAAGTATCGGTTAAAATTGCTCCCAAAGAACCTTTTCCTTCCTGCACATCAGATACAATTGTGTTAAGATTATCTGCCAATGTACCGGCTTTAAGCGTTGCCGAACGGATATTGGCGACTGAAACCTTTAAATTCTCCGGTATAGACATATCGTTCAGCAATGCCCACAAAGCGGTACTGCTGTTTATGCGTTGTACGGTTATCTTTAAATCTGCTGCAATATCTGCCACATCAATATTTGTTTTAGAAAGTGTCTCTATCATATCATCGGTTGCAACTGCTTTCCGTGAAACTAAAATATCCCCTTCCTCAGCAAAAGGTCCGGGATTATGTGCCGGTACTATATTTACCACCCGGTTACCAACCAGCCCATCGGTATTTATAGAAGCAATTGCATTTTTACGGATGATGTTTTTCATTTTAGTATCAATGATCATGGTTACTTCAATAACAGTATCATTAATTATGGATATTTTTTTAACCGTGCCGGCCTGTATACCGGCAAAACGTACATTGTTGCCAACAACCAAACCCTGTATATTATTAAACCTGGCTTTCAGCTTATATGTTTCGCCGAAAAGGTTCTGGTCTTTACCAATCATGTACAAAAGCAGCACCAGAAACACCAATCCGGCCAGTACAAACAAACCCAGTTTTACATTATTAATAATTCTCTTTGCCATAATAGTTCTTATTCAAAAAATTGTTTCACTTTTAAATCGGGATGTTGTTTTAATGCTTCATAAGTACCATCTGCATAGCACCGGCCTTCCAGTAAGATTACCACCCTGTCACCTGCATGTTTCACGCAGTTCATATCATGTGATATGATGAGTGAAGTAGTGTTGTATTTTTTCTTTATTCCCATCATCAGGTCAATAATTTCTTTTCCGGTCATGGGGTCAAGCCCGGTTGTGGGTTCATCGTATAAAATGATATCGGGTTTTAAAATCAATGTCCTGGCCAGTGCAATTCTTTTTCGCATTCCGCCCGATAAGGCTGCGGGCATCATATCAATGGTATGCACCAGGCCAACATCTTCCAGCGCTTCTGTAACCATTAAATCAATTTCATTTTGCGATACCTCTATCCAGTGCCTGCGTAACGGAAATTCCAGGTTTTCCCTTACTGTCATTGAATCGTACAGTGCATTGCTCTGAAATAAGAATCCTGCTTTAGCCCTTATCTTATCCAGTTCTTCATTGTCCAGATCGCCAATATTTTCGCCCAGCATTTCAATTGTACCACTGTCGGGTTTAAGCAGGCCGATGATGCACTTTATCAGGACTGATTTACCTGAACCCGATTTACCCAGCACTACCACACTTTCTCCTTTAGATACTTCAAGGTTAAAATCAATCAGTACCTGGTAGTTGCCAAAGGCTTTGTACAGGTGTTTAATTACAAGTATCTTCTCATCTGAAAAGATGTTTTCTTTAACTGCTCCCTGTTTTATATCTGCAATCATTGTAATTAATTTAAGCCAAGCGCCTGCGTAACCTGTACTGCCAGCAAATCAATAATAAAAATCATCACCGAAGAAACAACCACGGCCGAATTTGCCGAATGGCCTACCCCCTCTGTACCTTTGTTACTGTTATACCCTTTATAACAACCAATAATTCCTACTGCAAAACCAAAGAAGAAACTTTTAACAAACGACGGTACCACATCTGAAAAAGAAAGGCTGTCGAATACCTGGGTCCAGAACAGGCTGAAACTGGTTGTACTTTGCATATTTACACCCAGGTACGATCCATATAATGAAATGGCATTGCCCAATATTACCAGTACCGGCAACATCACCGTTGCAGCAATGATCCTGGTTACGGCCAGGTACTTAAACGGGTTGGTACCACTTACTTCCATGGCATCAATCTGTTCGGTAACTTTCATAGACCCCAGTTCGGCGCCAATACTGCTTCCTATTTTTCCTGCAAAGATCAGTGCTGTTATTACCGGGCCAATTTCCCTGATAATGGCAATACCTACAATTACCGGTATTTGCGATTCAACTCCATAGTCAACCATGGATGGCCGCAGTTGCATGGTTAACACCAATCCTAAGATGAATGCGGTTAATGCCACCAGCGGAAGAGACCTGTAGCCAATAACAAAACATTGCCTTATAAATTCTTTAAACTCGTAACGTGGTTTAAAACACTGGTTAAAGAAACGGCCAGTGAACCTGGAGAGTTCACCCACTTCATTTAAAAATATTTTTATGGCAGGTGATTGTATCATCTCTGTTAAAAGAACAAATTATTAAAATCCTGACTGTCATTCTATAAAAATGGTCAGTGTGTTTAATGATTATTATCAGGGAAAGAGGCAGAAATGATACATTATACTGCTGCAGCCTGTTTCAGCTTTTTAATAACGAAGCGTTTGCGGCGTTGTTTTTCAAGCTTCCATTCTTTTTCAAGTTGCTTTATCTTATTATCAGCATTACTTTTCAGTTCAGCGGCACAATGCAGTTTTAATAAATCAACAGCCATACAACTGTCCTGGAAATTGCCCAAATCAACCAGCAGCGCTTCAATATGTTTCACAGTATAATCATTCCATTTGCCCTGCGACAGGATGTAGATTTCGGTTCCCTTAAAATTTTTAAGATTATAAAACAGGTCTTTAAGATTTTTACGGATTGAATGTATCTGCTTATCCGGGAATTGGCGTACGGAGATCACATCATTAATTTCTTTCCACTTTTTTGCGGCAAATTCTTTGAAGCCCTTTAAGGAACATTTACCGGGCAAAGCATTTACCAGGTTCTTTTTAGCTTCGGTAATGATTGTTTCATCTGCTATTTCAGAAAACAGCAGTTTCATTTTATCAATCTCCGGCTGTATCTGATGAATACAAGCCTGTGGCTTTTTGCCCGGTAGCTTTAAGGCTTTTATCAATCTTTGTTCCTGCAATTGTAAATCACGGATTGATCCTGTGCAATTGTAAATTCTTTTTAATTTACGGGGAATTTTTATTTTACCTGCCTTGCCCGGGTGTGATAACATCCGCAAAAAAGCCCTCAGTTTTTTATACTCAACCCTGAACTGATGAATGGCTTCAGAATCAAAACCCGGACCGATCCGGTTAAAATATTTTTTTAATTTCCGGTAATGCTCATTGGTAATATGTTTGATCTGTTTTTTATCCATCGCCCCAATTGTAAAACAAAAATCAGTTATGATGCTGTATTAATTTATATAACCTGTCTGCATCTTCTTTTTTACATAATTCAGTGCCGGTATTTAAAGTTGCAGCCGTACCGCATGCCACCCCATATTGTACTGCCTGCAAAAGGGCCTTGCCCTGCGATAAATAAAAAACAATGCCGGCAACCATACTGTCGCCTGCACCAACCGTGCTTTTACGTTCAACTGCCGGGGGCGCAAATATTTCAGCAATTTCATCAGTTACCAGCATGGCTCCGGCTGCTCCCATGGATACCACCATTACCTCGCATTTGCCATTGGCAATAATATCTTTTGCAATAGTTTTCACCTCATCCGGTTGTATTTCCTTTTTACCGGCCAGGTAACTTAGTTCTCCAAGATTTGGCTTAAGCATATACACACCTTCTTCTGCGGCATGTTTTAATGCTTCGCCCGATGTATCAACAATGAATTTTGCTTTTTTGTTTTTGGCTATTTTAGCCAGCAAAGCATAAATATCATCCGGCACACCAGGGGGTAAACTGCCACTGGCAATTATAAATTCAACATCTTTCATTTCTTCCACAGCAAGCAAACATTTTTTCCATTCTGTTTCTGTCAATTCGGTTCCCGGCATTCCAAAACGGTATTGATTATTGGTTGCTTCATCTACCACAATAATATTTTCCCTGGTTTCATTGCCGGTTTCAATAATTACAGCATTGATATCCTCCTTTTCAAGTAAATGATTAAAATATTTACCGGTGTATCCTCCGGATGGGAATATGGCAGTTGCTGCTCCGCCCAGTTTTTTGATGGCACGGGCAATATTAATACCGCCACCACCAGGTTCCAGTTTGGGCGTTGTGCATACCAGTTTTTTTTCGGGAACCAGCGCAGGTACAGCTGTGCTTTTATCAATACAGGGGCTGAAGGTAATAGTTATGATAGATGGCATAACTAAAATTAAGAATTATTGAACAGGTTTCTGCTGAATAGTTTGCTATTGATGTATTGACATAACCGGAACATGGCTGTGCAGCACCAATTGTTTGGTATGGCTTTTATGAAAAATACCAGTCAGTAAATTATGGCGGTGTGGCAGTACAATCAACAGGTCAATCTGATTTTTTTCGGCAAAATCCATGATCCCTTCATCTGTATTTTCATTATCAATAAAATGAAAGGTTGGTTTTAATGCCATGGTCATTTCCTGCATCAGGCCCGATTCAAAAACAATATCTGCATCAAAAACCTGTTTCTTACCTGTGTTCAGGATATGCAGTTCGGCATTAAAATCATGCACCAGCATTTTAATTTCCTCAAAAGGCGTGGATTTTATTACTTCTGTTAAATCGCTGGCCAGGCCTATTTTTTTAACCGCTGTAAAAGCAGCATTTGGTGGAACCGTTATTACCGGCCATGCCAGGTGCTTCACCGTATAAACTGCATGAGAACCAAACATTAAATGCTCCGCCGCAGTTTTGCCCTGGCTGCCCATCACTACCGCATATGGCTTTACACGTTCGCAAACAGTTTTCAATTCCTCATAAAAGCCACCCATACCCACTTCTGTTTCAATAACTATTTTACCTGCTGTTCTAAGTAACAATTCTTCTTTCAGGTGCTGCATATCCGTTTCAGAACTACGCATGATATCTTCCAGGCCCATAACTATGGGCAAATCGCTGAAGCCAACAGGTGTTTGCACTACATGCAATAACAATAGTTCTGCATTAATTGACAAAGCCATATCAACAGCATAACTAACCGCATTACCGGCTGTCTGCGAAAAATCGGTTGTTACCATTATCTTTTTCATGAAAATTATTTTAAAGCTTGATTATTTGCCTCATGCCATCCACTCTTAACATTCTGTATAGTAAAGCTATCGGCAAATCTATTAAACTAAAATGACCTGTATTGGCAATAAGCGTGATAACTGTCAGCTAAATTGTTATTGAAAGTAGTTGAATTTTCAGGTGTATACAATTCATGGGTTCGGCTGTTGGGTGGTTACACTTCTCTGGCAAATAAACTGCCTGAGGTAGAACACCTGCCTGTAAGGGATATGATAAGAATCAGCATTCCCCTCCCGTTTTTTAACACAATGCATAAAACAAAATTAAAGATATTGCATACCTTCCCATCTGATTTTTACGCAAAAGTTACATTTTAGGTAACAGGATTTACTATATAAAAATGACCACACTTATGACTTTAAAGAGCACTGCCCCCGGGCTATACTTAATATGCATTGCTACCTGTTGCAGCCTGCTTTACGCCTGCAACAAAAATTCTGATGCGGCAACTAACCCGGTAGTATATAAATTCAGCTATGCCGACTCCGTATTATACCCGTTGGGAGAAACCAATGAATTGCAGGTGATAAGCCCTGCTATTGCAAAAACCGGTACTTATACATCTTTTCCGGAGGGGCTGGATATTAACAGCAGCACGGGTGCAATTAATATACATGAAAGCGAAACGGGTATTAAATACCGGGTATATTTTACAGATGGCAGCATAAAAGACTCCACACTCATCAGCATCGGTGGTATTAATTACCTGGATGGTGTATATAAAATAAATGCGGCTGATTCCATCATCAACCCGGTTTACAATGCAGTCATCGGCAACAGTTTGCCCAATGCGGGCAGTGGTTCTGTATATGATGAAGGTGGCGGTTGCAATGGCAGTGGTTGTGCTGTAAATCTTAATGATGCCAAGATCAATTTAGCACAAACAGTACGCAACGGAACTTTCGGGGCCATACCGGTTAATGGCAGCAATAAAGAGTTTACTTTAAATTTCCGTATTAATGATAAAAGCAAGAAAGGCGGCAATAAACTTAAAATAAAAGTCTTTTATTTTAAAACCCTGAATGATATTACCACACAGGTTTGGGACCTGCTGAATGGCCGCAATGGTACGGTGATCAACTCTTTCAATAACAGCAACAATACGCCCATACAGGGCAACACCGGCGGTAACATTGCTATAAATTCCAATTCCGGCAAAGGCAGAAGGCCGCCCTGCGTTGTGATCCTTAGTCAATAAAGTGACGCAGAAATATTCGACCTAACTATTGTTATCTTTGAAGCAATAGTTGCTATGCATAAGATCGGTTTATTCATATCATGTTTACTGCTGTTAAGTGTACTGTTACTTACCGGGCAAGGGCAGTATGAGCCAGATGCATACAAAAAACTGTATACCCTTGCAGAGAATTATTTTAACGCTGCTTCCCCAACCGATGAAACGGATAGCCTTGCCCTGCTCAATTACAGGCAAACCATCAGTTTACTGAACCGGCAAAAAACAAATGATACACTGCTGGTAACCTGTTATACCCGGATAGGCATTTTGTACCAGGCAAAAAATGATGATGCCGCTGCCATCAGTAATTTTGCTGCAGCTGTTTCCCTTAAAAATACAAGGCCTGGTTTGCCCGACTCACTATTTTTTAAACCGCTTTTATTTACCGGCGCATCGTATTATAGTTTAAGTAATTTTGACTCTGCCCTGTATTTTTTTAAAAAAGCAGAAACCATTGCCAACCAATACCCGGTAATTGATGAAGCCGAACGTTTGTACAATAAAATGGGCGCCCTGTATTACCAAACCGGTAATTACAAACAGGGCATAAATTATTTCAATAAAACCATTAGCAGCCTCAACAAAGCCAGGCCCGATTACCAGGAATTATACATTCAATACAAAATAAATTTAGGTGCCGTTTATTTTAAGCTGAAGGATTATGAGCAGGCCATGGCCATTTATAAAGAGTTGTTATCTTTTAACAGCAGCAACCAGTCTTCGATACTGCATAATATGGGTATCATTTACCTGGAGACAGGTGATTACCGGAAAGCATTACACAGCCTGCTGCCTTTAACCTATAACCAGCAGATAAAACTTACCGATCTGGCCAGGCTATACCTTAACCTGCAATTGCCCGACTCGGCAAAATATTATTTAGACAGTGCCGTTGCAATCAATAAAAAGATGAATGGCAGCCGTAAAAATATCACGCAGGGGCTGGCACTCAAATATTATGGCGATTATTATACGGCACAACATGCTATTGAAAAAGCAATATCTTTTTACCAGCAATCTATTTTACAGCTTGATCCGGATTTTTTTGAAACCGAT
This sequence comes from Ferruginibacter sp., assembly GCA_030157685.1. Classification (GTDB taxonomy): domain Bacteria; phylum Bacteroidota; class Bacteroidia; order Chitinophagales; family Chitinophagaceae; genus Ferruginibacter. Next base: position 12,748 of record JAOAUI010000236.1, read on the forward strand.
CCTTATAAAAACCCTTTGCAGTTCAACGGCCTGCATTCGTCTTTTAATTTGTTTAATGCCCTGATTGCAAAGGCACAGGCATTTACACAATTATACCGGCAAACCAAAACAACCAAAGAGTTGGTTGCAGCACTGGCTGCTTATAAAGCGGCTTTTGCACTGGCCAAACATGTAGAGCGTTTTTTGGACACAGATGAAGCCCGGTTATTTTTAAAAAAGAATGTAGAAGATGCTTACGCTGCTGCCATACAAACTGCCATTGACGTATACGAACTAACCAAAAACAGCGAATACCTGGCTGATGCATTTGCACTCAGCGAAACCAATAAGGCTTCTATACTGGAGCTGAACCGGCAGCAGCTGCAGATAGAACAGATTCCCGAAATACCGGCAGCGCTGGTTCATGAAGAAAGCAATATAAAAGCCAATATTGCCAGGCTTACTTTGCAGGCAGCCGGCAATACCGATAGTTCAATAACTGCATCCATTCAACAAAGCATTGCCGGGTACGAAATAAAATTATCGAAGATACAGGAACAGTTAAATGAAAACCCACGTTATCATCAGCTGCGTTATAATGATGAACCGCTCTCTGTAAAAAAAATACAAACAGATATCTTAAATGATCAAACGGCGTTAGTATCGTATTATTTTACAACAACCAAACTGGTTACGTTTGTTGTAACGGCCAACGGCTTTAATTACCACAGCACAGCAACAGACAGTAATTTAAATAAGGAGATCGTAAGTACCAGGACAGCACTTGAATTGCCGGGCACATTTGATAAAACAATGGCCACTGCCACCGGAAAAAAATTATTTACCCGGCTGTTGCAACCCGTCTTTGACCTTATCCGTACTAAAAAACAACTCATCATTATTCCGCACAACGAGTTGCATTATATTCCTTTTGAAATACTCGTTAACCCCGGCACATCCAATTACCTGGTAAAGGATTTTGCCATCAGCTATAATTATGCTGCTTCGTTTTTAAGCAAACACAGTCACAGCAAGGTTAAAAATGAGATACTGGCTTTTGCCCCTTTTGCCACTTATCAACCTGCCGGCGATTCTGCCAACGCAGCTTTTACTGCATTACCTGCCTCCAAAAAAGAAGTGGCATCGCTGCCCGGAAAAATATTTTTAGATACTGCCGCCACTAAAAATAATTTTTTACAACATGCCGCACAGTTTCCTGTAATTCACCTGGCTACCCATGCACAGGCCAATGATAAAAACCCGCTGGAATCCTTTATAGCTTTTTATCCGCAACAAAACAGCACGGCACTGCAGTACCGGCTTTACGAACCGGAGATCTATAACCTGCGCCTGAACAATTCTTCGCTCATTATTTTGAGCGCCTGCGAAACCGGCAAGGGGCAATTAATAAACGGGGAAGGGTTAATGAGTTTATCAAGGGCATTTTCGTACGCCGGATGCCCCAGTGTAATTACTTCTTTATGGAAGGCAGAAGATAATGCCACAGCTTATCTTACTCAAAAACTGTATTACTATTTACAAAAAGGATTTGCTAAAGATGAGGCCCTGCAAAAAGCAAAACTTGATTATTTAAACGATGATACCATTGCTCCCAATTTTAAAACCCCCAACTTTTGGGCTCATCTTATTTTGGTGGGCGACGCATCGCCGCTTAGCAAAAACAGCCGGTTGAATTACTGGTATATTCTTGCAGGAATTGCTTTTTTACTTGGTGCATTCTTTATTATAAAAAGGAATGGCGGCCGAAAGCGTACAACTAATTTTTCCAGTTCAACAACTTCAGCTTAGACAGGTACCAGCTGCTGATCTTATCATGATACAAGTGATCTTTATCATCATGTATTTTTTTAAACAAGGGCAATGCTTTTGTGGTTTCGTTCTTCTTTAAATAACTTAATGCCAGGTAATATTCTGCATCATCATTCAGTGTATCTGTATTGGTGGCTTTGTTTTTTTCCAGAAGGGTATTGAATAACATGATTGCATTATTCAGGTTCGATAGATTCAAATAAGCCTGTGCAGCTAAAAATTGTTCATTGGCTGTAGGGTTTGCTGTTTGCCTGTATAACAGTATCACTTGGTCATCTTTCTTTTCGCTATAGGCTTTTTCAATATTACCGGCATTGGTGGTGCCCCTCATGGTGGCTACCTGGTAAGCGGTGTATTGATCATTGTATAAATTGCCCGGCGAAACAGCAAGGTATTGATACAGGCCAAATAAGCCAGCCAATATTATGATGGCTGCCGCAATACGCATCATCATTTTAGGCAGACTTCTTACAACAGGTTTTGCAGGCGCTGTCATCTCCAGCATCATTGCCTGGTGTATGCCGCTTACTTTTTGTGAAAGCCCGTAATTTCTGATCACACCTTTTGTCAATACCAGGTTATCAAGTTCCTGTTGCATGGCAGTATTATTTGCCAGCTCTGTTCGTAAGGCTTCAGATTCAGCTTCACTTAATTCACCATCCAGGTAGCGAATCAGTCTTTCGGTATTGGTATTATTATTGTCCATATTGTAAAGCTGCTTTTAAAGTTTTTGCCAAAGCAGGATCTGCAGTTAACAATTGCTCCAGTTGTTTCAGGCATTTATGTTTTTTATTACGCAATACCTGGTCATTCTCATAATTCATCGTGTTCAGTATTTCCTTCATCGACAGATTTTCGTAATAAAAAGCCAGCAGAATTTTTTTACAGCCTTCGCCCAGTTTATCCATTATTTCCAGTACCTGTATCCGGGATTCCCTGCCGGCAATATACATGCTGATACCTTCATCTACTGTTTCTTTGGCCGTTTCAAATTTTGCTTCCCTTACCCCGGCCCGGCCCCTTCTTTTTAATTCATTGAGCCAGGTATTTTTATTGATGGCAAACAAAAATGTTTTTATACTGGCATCGCCCCTGAACCTGTTTTGCTGTACCAATTGAATAAAGGCCACGATCGTTTCCTGAAAAATATCTTCTGCATCCTGCCTGTTTCCCTGGTTCTGTTGTACATAAATACTTAACCCCTCAAAATAATTCCGGTACAAATACCGCATGGCAGCATCCATATTGATATCATCCCGTATAGCCTGCAGCAATTCCTCATCGCCATAGTTTTTAATTACTTCCATTCACTGCACAATTAATAGTAAATAATGAAGGGGGTTTTGTAACCATTTTTTCAGCATATTTTTTTTCCCCGCAAAAAGCTACACTAAAAATAGGCATAAGTATTTAAAAAGATGGCAGGCCCGGCTGCCTAAAACCATTTATGGTTCAGCATTTTGCCGCCTGAATAAAAAAAATTTAAAAAAAAATCATTTCCCCGGTTACATTTCCTGCACGGGTGGCTACTAATTATTGTAACCGTTATTCATCATTTAAAAAATATTTTATGACAATGAAATTATTAGTATCCGCAGCCATTTTCAGTTTACTTACATTTACTTCCTGCCAGAAAGATGCGCCCACCGCCCCGGCAACCACCAACCCCCAGGCTATTACTGTAGTACCGCAGGGTACCGTACCGGCTGCCGTTGTAGCTTCCTTTAATGCCAGCTTTGCAGGTGCCACCGAAGTGGAATGGCATAAAAGCAGCAACCAGTTTGAAGTTGAATTTAACCACCAGAGCCAACGCCATCATGCAGGTTATGATGATAATGGCCACCAGAGTTCCCATAGCATTACCTGCATTAATGCCGTAGTACCTGCTGTGGTATTGGCTGCATTCAGGGCCAGCCATCCCAATGATAATGTGTACGAATGGAAATTGCAAAATGATGGTAGCTGGAAGGCACATTTTTACCGCGGTACGGTTAAATGGGAAGCAACATACAGCGCTGCCGGAACTTTAATTAAAGAAGAGCACGATTAAATATCCCCTCAATCCATATCCTGGAAAGATCATTCAAGAGCCACTGTTACAGTGGCTTTTGTTTTTGCAGCCATTCGCCCACCGGCAAAATAGTGGGTAAAATAACCTGTATTGACTATAACGCCAACAAAGATGAAAGACATCCATAAAAATTGACAAAAGAATCTTATGTTTAATAAAATAGTAAAGCAAAAATAAAAAGAGCATGAAAGCACTTATCATAGGCGCCACGGGTGCCACCGGAAAAGACCTTGTACAAGTATTGCTGAATGATGCGGACTATACAGCAGTGGTAATATTTGTACGACGTGCCTGCGGGATAGTGCATCCCAAATTAACAGAGATCATAACTGATTTTGATAAACTGGAAGAAGTTTCTGAACAGATAAAAGGAGATGTATGGTTCACTTGCCTGGGCACTACCCTGAAAGCTGCAGGCTCAAAAGATAAACAGTGGCATATTGATTATGAGATCCCTTTAAAATTTGCTGAGATAGCCCGGAGAAACGGTATTACAAAAGCAGTTTTGTTGTCGGCCTACGGAGCATCCGCTACCAGTAATGTTTTTTATTCTAAAATGAAAGGCAGGCTGGAAGAAGGCATCAGCACACTTGCATTTGATCAGTACATTATTTTCAGGCCGGGGTTATTGTTACGAAAAGATACAGACAGGTTTGGAGAACGTATCATGGCCGGCCTGCTAAACTTTATGAACAGGTTGGGTTTATTCAGAAAATTTCGCCCTTTACCTACTTCATTGCTTGCCGAAAAACTGGCAAAGGCTCCCAAAGTTTTTACACCTGGTAAACAGGTTATTGAGTTGGATAAGATCTTCGGGTTTTAGCATTGCTGATATTAATCTACCCAAGTTTTACCGATGTCATGGCGAGTGAACCACCAACAGCTGTATCATTAAAAAAGGATACGCTGTCTTTTTTATCTTTTAATCCCAAGGTGTACATCAATGGCAGGTAATGCTCCGGTGTAGGAATGGCCAGCATGGCCTCTTTACCCAAAGCGCTGTAATTGATCAATGCGGGGTGGTCGCCGTTTTGTATCAGTTCTTTAAATTTGTTGTTCATGTTGGTTGCCCAGTCATAAGCATATTCTTTTTCGTTCAGTTTATCCCAGGCTACCATGCGCAGGTTATGCACCATATTACCGCTGCCAATGATCAATACGCCTTTCTTTCTTAAAGCATACAATTCTTTCCCCAATTCATAATGGTATTGAGCACCTTTTGAATAGTCAATACTCAGCTGCAGCACCGGGATGTTTGCATTTGGATACATATGCCTTACTACCGTCCAGGTTCCATGGTCTAATCCCCATTCGTGATCTAACTCAACCTTAGCTGTATGTATCAGTCCTGCTGTTTCCCTTGCCAGTACCGGATTACCGGGTGCCGGGTACTGCACATCAAAAAGCGCCTGGGGAAAACCACCAAAGTCATGAATGGTTTTGGGAAAATCCATGGCAGTAATTTTTGTGCCTTTGGTAAACCAGTGTGCCGATACAACCAGCACCGCTTTGGGTACCGGAATTTCCTTGGCCATTGCCGTCCACCTGCGACTGAATGCCGTGTCTTCAATTCCATTCATGGGCGAGCCATGGCCCACAAATAATACAGGCATTAGTTGCCCCTGTTCTTCCAAACTATCGGTAAAATTTTTAAATGCTGCAAGTGTTGTCATACTCAATGCGCCGGC
>JAOAUI010000237.1 GCA_030157685.1 Ferruginibacter sp.
TTTTGCTGGTCATCAATTTCAATTACTATACAATAGCCATTGGCACCACCGGCTTTTTTTACAGCATCCACCAATTTTTGCTGGTCGCTTTCCATTCTTTTTCCATCAATACCACTCCATATTTCTTTGGTGCACAAACAACCCTGTGTTGGTGTTAAAGGATAATACAATTGCTTTTTATAATACTCAGTATTTACAGTAGTGCCATGTGCAATAATTTCTGAGCGTCCGGCCTTACCGGCGAAATAGGCTTCAAAAAAAGGAAAATAACTTTTCCAGGAAGCCGGTATTAAAGACCGGTAATTATCACCCAGCGATTGTGTAACAGAATCGCTTACATCGCCGGAGTTTTCGTAAGGCAATACCATTTGTATATTGGTAGTGGGGCCAATAAAATTACCTTGAGAAACTGCGAATCCAAATATTTTGAAGATTCCCTGCGGAGTATTGCCATTGCTGAGATAGCCGGGCATGTTGGTGCAACTGCGTGCCAGCTGCGGAACAGCAAAATATTTTCCTGCAGCATCTTTAATGAACTGTCCATCCTTACTTCTTACCATAACTAATCCCGGGTAATTCCGGTTCTTTCGCTGAAAACTATACATTACCATTTCATTGGGTAAAAAGGATTTATTTAAAAGATCGGTCAGTGGCGGCGTGGGGGTTGGGTTAAAAAAAATGTGATTTTGTAAAACCATAAAAAAATGCCTTGTTCCATCAAGGTTAATCAAACTATCCCCGGTTCTGGCTATCAACAGTGTTTTACATTCTGTTTGCCTGTTGTTCAGCAAAAGATATTCGCAGCACATCGCAAACGATTTTGGGTCAGTGGTAGTATTAGCAAGTGCTGCTACCTGCGGTACAAAATCTTTTGGGTAAAGTGGGTATATCACTTGCAGCATAGCTTTTTGAAATGCCGTACTTCTGTATGCAACAGAATCCATTGCTTTATGTATCCGGGCATCAATAAAAGCTGTCCTGTAATTCAATAGTATAATCGCACCCAAAGCATCCTGCCAGTTTTCTTCAGT
>JAOAUI010000238.1 GCA_030157685.1 Ferruginibacter sp.
AGCAATACAAAAAGATACCATTTGGGATTTATAAATTCTTTCCACTGCTTTGTGCGTATCCAGTAAATGACAAAACCAACGGCAATGGTGATCAACACAAAAATACCCTTCGTCATAGCGGCGCAGGCTGCAAATAAAGCTGCTGCAACAATATGCCAGAACCATTTAGATTCAAATGCCCGGTACATATGATACATGGCCGCTACCACAAAAGCTGTAAGATAAATTTCAACCTTGCCATCAAAATTTGAAATAATGATATGTAAGGCGCTTCCATAAATAAGTGTGGCAAGCCTGGCTGTTTCTTTTGAATAAATAACCGTTGCCAGGCGGTAACAGTAAAAAACAGAAACAACAAATAAAATAAAAGAAGGAAGCTTGTAAGCAAAAGCTGTATAACCGAATATTTTAAAACTGATGGCTGCCAACCAAAAAGGCATGTGTGGCTTGTCCAGCCAGTCGGCCCCGTTAACCCATAAAAAAAGCCAGTTACCACTTTTCGCAATTTGCCTGGCCAGTGCGGCATAAATGGTTCCGTCGGGTTCCATAATTTCATTAAACAACCCTGTAAAATTTAAACAGATAACAAGCCCCAATAAAAACAAAAAGGAAGATTTTGAGAGCTGGTTTGTTGCCATGAAAACAGTTTTTGAACAGGTCAAATATATTGATTAATCCCGTAGGGTAAATTCAGCTTCATTAAAGAGCCCAAAAAGATAATATTGACTTTGCAAATGTAGCTGCTTACAAAATCTGTAAAAAAAGGAGAGTGAAAGTCAAAAAAAATAAAATATTAGTGAGTATAATAAATTGAATTTAGCAGCCTGTGTAATAAAACACCTATTTTCATATCGCTAATTGCTTATACAAAACACATATATCCTGCTAAAGCATGTGTATATTTATATACAGGATGTTTGTAAGAATAAGCGTTTGCAAAAAATCATTACATTTATTCTGTTATAAATAATTCTTCATGCTTGCTATGCAAAGGATTCCAAAGCTTTTACGTTGGATATTTTCGGTGGTTTGTATATTCCTGCTGGTGCTCACAATCTCCCGGCTTATCATTTTCTACAAATTCAATCCACCAGGCAGGGGGCTTTCCATTTCTACATTCATCATGGGATTAAGATTTGATGCCAGGGTAGTATGTATAATTGGATTAGTCATGTTGCTCCTGTCTGCCATTCCTTATATAAACCCATTTAAAAATATTACGGCCAGGCGGTTTTGGAATATTTTACTGCCAATGGTATTCGTTACTATGGTTTTTGCATTGGTCATTGATTTTTATCATTTTGATTACCTGCACCAGCGGCTTAATGCAGCTATTTTAAATTATCTGCAGGATGCCGGTATTTCCTTTACCATGATGTGGCAGTCGTATCCCTTAATAAAGATCTGTATAGCTTTAATCTTTCTGGCAGTTTTGGCAAGATTTGCATTTGGAAAATTGCTTGCCGGTTATCAAATGCAGGATAGTTTTTATAAACGTAAAGGAATACTGATGTATATAATTTCCTTTTTATTTTTTGGCATTTTTATCTTTGGCAAAATTGGCCAGTTTCCCTTACGCTGGAGTGATGCCTATACCTTAAATGATGATTTTGAATCAAGCCTGGCACTAAATCCCTTTCAAAGTTTTTTGAGCTCATTAAATTTCAGAAATTCAACTTACGACATTAAAAAAGTAAGAGACTGCTATCCTTTGATAGCTGACTACCTGGGTGTAACCCAACCCGACATTTCATCATTAAACTATGAAAGAAATTATTCAGTTACGGATACTTTAAAAAATAAACCAAATGTCGTTTTAGTGATCTGCGAAAGCTTCAGTGCATACAAAAGCAGCATGTACAATAATCCAATAAATACAACCCCGTATTTTAATGAGCTGTGCAAAAATGGCCTGTTCTTTAACCGCTGCTTTGCGCCAGCCTATGGAACAGCAAGAGGCGTCTGGGCCATTATTACAGGGAATCCGGATGTTGAAAGCCCTAAAACCGCCAGCCGGAATCTTAATGCCGTAGATCAAAATACAATTATCAACAGTTTTACAGGTTACAGCAATTTTTATTTTTTAGGCGGCAATGCTGCCTGGGCCAATATCCGTGGTGTTTTAGCCAACAACATCAAAAAGCTGAAACTTTATGAGAATGGCGATTATGCCGCCGAAAAAATTGATGTATGGGGTATTAGCGACAAAAACTTATTTTTAGAAGCCAACAAAGTTTTAAAACAGCAGACTAATCCATTTTTTGCAATCATTCAAACAGCCGACAACCACCGGCCTTATACCATACCCGCAGAAGACAGGGCTGAATTTAAAACCATTCAATTTTCAACAGATTCTTTAAAACGGTTTGGTTTTGGCAGTAATGAAGAGATGAATGCTTTCCGCTATACCGATTTTTGTTTTCAAAAATATATGGAAGCTGCCCAAAAAGAACTTTATTTTAAAAATACAATTTTTGTTTTTGTCGGCGATCATGGTATACGCTACGTTGGCCAGTTGGATTATCTTCCCAAAAGCTGGACACAAAAAGACCTTACCTGTGAGCATGTGCCATTGCTGTTTTATGCACCCGGCATCATAAAACCACAAAAAAATAATGATGTTTGCTCGCAGGTTGATATTTTACCAACCATAGCATCACTTGTAAAAATCCCGTATACAAATAATTCGCTTGGCAGAAATTTATTTGATACAGCATCAGTCAATCTTTCAACAACGCTTTCTGCTTCTGATAAATTTGCTTTTATTATTGATCATGATTTAAAAACAATTGGCCTGGCATCCAACAAATATTATTACCTGAAAAATTTAATAACAGGTAAAGAAGATTTTGTTTCAATTACAGGCAATGATCCCGTTCCTGTTACTGCTGAAACAACCAGTATTAAAAATTACCTGCAACGGCTTACCGATGCATACTACGAAACAGCCAGGTATTTACTGCTGAACAACAAAAAGAAGCAATAGCTATCATTTCAGCAAAAATCTGCGTAATCAGCAATTCTATTACCAGTTTTAGTATTTTCGCATACTTCATTCGGGCTAAGGAAATATTTAAATATGCTGATAAGCTGGCGTGTTCCAAAAACTATACAATGGATAGTAAAACTATTCCTGATATACCTGTGCATATTTACCGCCTTTCGCATTGCTACTGTAATTTGTTTTAAGCCTGGTTCAATTCCTATAACTGATCTGGTGCCTTCCTTCTGGCTTGGGTTAAAATATGATTTGCGCTGGATTTCCATCATTCTGTTACCCATTGCATTACTTTCATTATTTCCACGCCTGTCGCCTTTTACCAGTAACCGTGGTAAAAAACTTTGGACAGCCTACCTGGGCGTTACAACTTTGCTGGTACTGTTTTTTTATGGCGCCGATTTTGGCCAGTTTGCATACATCAATGCCCGGCTTAATGCCGATGCTTTAATTTTTGCCGAAGATCCCCGTGAAAGCCTGCAGATGGTATGGCAAACTTATCCTGTAGTATGGATTTTGATTGGGTTAATTGGTGCTGTGATGATGATGATATGGATGTTTCGCAAAATGCATGTGGATGTGGCAGAAAAAAATATAAACATTCATAAATTTACTTACCGCCGCAGATGGCATGCAGCAGCCCTGTTGCTGATGGGATGGTTTGTGTATGGTTTTTTTACTTTAAAACCACTTGATTTTTTCAAGGCATTTGACTTAAATGATGAATTTAAAAGCAACCTTGCCTTAAACCCGATGCAGAATTTTTTTACCACACTACGTTTTAGAAATCCCGATCACAACAGCCAGGCAAATGATTATTACAATGATATGTGTAATTTTCTGCTCCTGGAAAATAATAACGGTTTAAAAAATAAATACAGCAGACTGGTACATCCGGGCAGCCGTGCTTTTGAAAGCCAGCCCAATGTTGTGCTTGTTATTTGCGAAAGTTTCAGCATGTACAAAAGCAGCATGAGCGGTAACCCTTTAAACAGCACACCTTATTTCAACCAGATGTGTAACGAAGGCATTTTTTTTGAACGTTGCTTTACGCCAAGTTTTGGTACAGCCCGTGGGGTTTTTGCAACCATTACCGGTATACCCGATGTACAGCTTTCTAAATTTTCAACACGCAATGAAGAATCTGTTAA
>JAOAUI010000239.1 GCA_030157685.1 Ferruginibacter sp.
TTGATGAACTGAAAAGTCATTAAAGCCGAATCAAAATCTTTGCGGAAATAATAGGCTTTACCTATCAGCATGTACATATTGTCAATCCAGTCGTTACGCAGATCGTGCAATAAAATACCGGCAGTGGATGTATAAATAACCGAGTCGAGTTCAGTTTTTTGAGAAGAAGTGCTTTCGAGCGTATAAGGATAGAAGGCCAGGAGGTTTGAATAATCATCTTTCAAACTGAGCTTTGCACGGTCAACAACATTGTTCACCTTGTTGTTGGCATTAAAGTAATAATTGTAGTGGGTTATATTATTCTGATAAATATTCCTGGGTACAGTAAATTTTTTATCGGCTGTTTTTTCCGAGCCCAATTTTCTGTTCTCAAATTTTTCGGGTTTTTTTTGTTTGCCAAATGGCTCAAAGGTCCAGCTTGGCTGGCAAATTGCAGGCATCGAAAATGCAAGCGATATCAAAAAAATAAATAACGGGCTTTTAGTTCTCTTCAGCATGAATCAAAAGGTTGAATAACGGGGCTAAATATCGGTTATTTTTGGTAATTACAGCTTATAGTGACCCCGATTTAATTTAGTTTAATAAATATTTAAGAGATGGTTTGCCACGGATTGGATATTTGGCCACGGATTACACGGATTTGTTTGTAATTCTGCCTGCGGCAGATTTTAGTTTGCCACAGAGGCACAGAAACACAGAAAAGAAAGTGCATTTATTTCGTGCTTCTGTGCCTCTGTGGCAATAAACATTTGCGAAGCAAATAAAAATAATCCGTGTAAATCCGTGTAATCTGTGGCAAAAAAAACTGCACAGCAGTTATCAAAGTTCAATTAGTTTGTATAAGTGGCACATTCAGCCTTTTTTAGATTGCTTTTTCGCCTGCATTTCTTAATTTTAAGGTTCAACAAAAAAATATGGCAAAACTTGATGCCAACAGCACGCTAAAGCGGTTAAGAAACCGTTACAGGCTGGTGGTTATGAATGAAGATACCTATGAAGAGGTTGTAAAATTTAAACTTAGCCGTTT
>JAOAUI010000240.1 GCA_030157685.1 Ferruginibacter sp.
AAAACATACTTTATGCGATTCAATTTTCTATTGATACTGATTCTTGTTTCACTTAGCGTATCAGCAACAGACAGTTTAAATTTTTCCAAAACAGAAATCATATATGGCCGTAAGGATGGCATGGCATTAACCATGATGATGTTAAAGCCAACGCAAAAAGCAAATGGCAAAGCAATCATCAGTGTGCTCAACGGCAACTGGGTTTCATCACCACGTATGATGGAAATGTTTTTAGTAAGATCGAATCTTTATCTGGAAAGCGGATATACTTTATTTGGGGTAATGGTTGGGTCTCAACCGCAATACGCCATTCCCGATCAGGTTGTTGATTTAAAAAGGGCTGTTCGATTTATAAGATACAATGCAAAAGAATACAGTGTTGATGCAGATAAGATTGGCATTACCGGTTCCTCATCCGGAGGTCATTTGTCTTTGATGATTGCCACTGCAGATGATATTACCAATACAAAATCAACTGATCCGATTGATAAAGTATCAAGCAGGGTACAGGCTGCTGCAGTGTTTTATCCGCCAACCGATTTTATAAATTATGGGCAGATTAATACATCTGAAACCATTAACCAGGCAGGCTTGGTTTTAACCAAAGTGGCAGCGGCATTTGATTTTAAAGTATGGAATGATACTACAGCAACTTTTGTTTCTATTACAGATATAAAAAAACGCCTGGCCATTGCCAAAGAAATCTCCCCGATAAATTCAGTAAGCGCTGATGATCCCCCCGTTATCATTATTCATGGTGATAAGGATGTGCTGGTTCCCAAACAACAGTCAGAATCTATCATTGCAAAATTTAAGGAAGCCAATGTTACCTGCAACCTGATTATTAAAGAAGGGGGTAGCCACGGTTGGCGCAACCGGGAAGTGGAGGAAAAGAATTTTGTTGATTGGTTTGATAAATATTTAAAATAGCCAACTGTTTTTGCTCTTGTATTTAGTCTTACTTTCGCCATGCATAAAAACTTATGCATAAAGTCAATGATAATACTGGAGCCTTTTGAACGCAGCGATTTTCAACAACTGATTAACTGGATTGATACAGAAGAGTTGCTGATTAAATGGTCGGGTTCATTATTCAGTTTTCCACTAACTATTGAAAGTATGGAATGGTATATCCGGGATACAAACCTACCCGGTGTATCGGATGCATTTGTTTTTAAAGCTGTTGAAGTTGAAACCGGTGCCGTTGTTGGCCATATTTCTTTGGGTGGGCTGAGCTGGAAGAACAGGTCATCCCGTATCAGCAGGGTATTGGTTAGCCCGCATGCAATGCAAAAAGGCATTTGCCAGCTAATGACAAAAGCTGTTTTAAAAATCGGGTTTGAAGAACTTGGTTTGCACCGCATTGGCTTGGGTGTCTACGAAAATAATAAAGCCGCATTGAACTGTTACCTGAAAAGCGGATTAAATATTGAAGGCGTTTCCCGTGATATACTTTGGTACAATGGTGAATTTTTGAGTATGGTAGAAATGGCTATTCTTGAAGATGAATGGCGGGCACAGAACCTTTAAAGTAAATGCGGTAACACAGCTTTTCTTTCTGCCGGATAATTTTCAAATTTATTTTTATACCACTTGTGATGCGCTATGGCCCTGGGTACCAGGTTGGCGGCTGTCCAGATGAAGAATGCCAGCGCAGGCATGTTCCAGCACAGCATAGCAAATCCGGCCCATTCAATTAATTCGCCCATCAAATTTGGGCAACTTACCAGATTAAACAACCAGCCAACCGGTATCTTATAATCGGTTTCATTTGGTTTGCGCAGGTGAATTAAAATATTATCTGCCTTCCAGTTTATCCAAAGTCCGCTAAAAAATAAAATCAGGCCGCCAATAAAACGGATATCGGTAAACCATCCCGAATCATAATTTGCAAAATGCGTAAAATAGTAACCCAATAAAAAAGTATTGCACAGGTTGAAGAATATGCCTGAAAGCATAATAAGCACCGGCATCTTTTTCCCACGGGTATGCAGGCGGAAAGGAAATATAAAACTGCGGTTAAAATAATGCAGGCAGTAAAGGCCGATCATCAGTTCTATAACTAAATTTCCTGTGTTAAAATTCTTTGTAAAGAAAAATAACATAATCAGCAAACCTGGTAATTCCATAAACAGCCAGCCATAGTGATTGGAAATGAGTGGCCCCCATTTGGCAGAACTATGGCGGCCATAAGGTGCTACCACCTTCAGCAAAAGGAAAAAAATACAAACAGCAATGCCTATCCAAACATAAAAAATTACCTGGTAGGTCGAAAAGGGAATAAGCATAAGCCGAAAGCAGAATAGTTAGTATTAGCAAGTTTTATCCCGGTCAAGATAACCATTATTTGTAAACCAGTGAAAAGTATCCTGAATGGTTTCTTCAAATGGACGGTTTGAGTAACCCAATGCTGCTTTTGCTTTTTCGCTGCTGATAAAACGGTTGCCTGTAAACAAAGCCTCCAATGCTTCTATGGTATACAGCGGTTCTTTTTTTTGTATAGCCCCAATCAGTTTAACAACCGGTAAGCCGAGCCTGGCGGCAATGTGCGGCAATGCAACCGGTTTTATTTTTTTTGAAGAAGATGCCGATAAAAACTGAGCCAGCTGTTTCAGGCTATGCCATTTACCGCCCAAAAGATAGGCTTGTCCGGCTTCACCCATGCTTGTTGCATTAACGATGGCATGGGCTACATCGCGGCAATCGCAAAAATCAAATCCGCCATTAAAAATAAATGGTAAACGGCCTTTGTACATATCAATAATAACCTGCCCCATCAGTGAAGGTTTAAAATCGTAAGGGCCGATGATGGATGTAGGATGTATGACCAGTACTTCCATATTGCTGGCAGCCAACGCAATTTTTTGTCCTGCAAGTTTGGAGCGGTCGTAAGCAAAAGCTTTTTCATCAACGTGTTCACGCTGTTCATCCAAAACCTTCAGTGATGGTTGTTGTTTAAACGCATGGATGGAACTGATCTGTATGAATCTTTTTATTCCGGCACGTAAAGCATTATCAACAACCAGTTGTGTGCCTTCAACATTTGTTTTATGAACAAGGCCTTTCGGATCGCCGTTAACAGAGATCAAAGCTGCACAATGAATCACCACATCACAATCCTGCATCAGTCTTTGCAATGCTTCAGGTTGCAACATATCTCCTTTAATGATTTCAACGGGTAAATCATTGCAGCAACGGGTATCATCGCCACGTATCAATGCCTTTACCTGGAACTTTCTTTTAGTAAGTTCCTGCAATAGTGCAGCGCCTAAATGGCCTGCGGCCCCGGTTAAAGCTACTTTCATTTACATAGATTCAGAAAGAAAGTTACAGTTAATGGAGCAATAAAAAACAGCAGACAAAAATCTGCTGTTCAAAATATTTTAGAAAGAAGTTACTTAATTAATATCCCCTGCGGTTGCCGCCACCTCCGCTATAACCACCGCCTCCGCCATAACCACCTCCGCCACGGTTTTGTCCACCAGGCCTGAAGCCACCACTTCCGCCTCCTGGCGGACCGCTTTTCTCTTCTGCTTCTTTTACTACCAAAGGTTTTTTGCCCAGCGAAATATCTTTCAGGTTTTCAATGGCATCTCTTGCTTCTTCTGCATTTTGCATATCAACAAAACCAAAGCCCTTGCTTTTACCGGTTTCTTTGTCCATGGCCACCCTTGCTGTCACCACCGTTCCAAATTTTTCAAATATTTCCATCAGTTCGGCATCATCTAAATCATAAGGCAGGCCGGCAACAAAAAGTTTCATGTGAGGTAATTTTGGGTCGAAAATACTAAACTTATTCTGGTATTTGCATTTTGTTTATCGCTGGTTTGCAAATTATTTTGATGCCGGCAGATTGTTTCGGGCTTTTAACCGTAGAAATACGGTAGTAAATAAACGGATGCTTAAGCTGCAACATGATGCTACCTGCTTTTCTCTTTGCTGCATAATTGATCTTTTTACTAACTTTAATCAAAGTTCAATATGCGTATTATCATTCTTACTTTTTTATGCCTGCAATGTTATTTTTCGCTCTCAGCGCAAAACTTTGGCGGTAATCCGGCATCGGTAAAATGGAAGCAGGTTAATACAGACAAGGCCAGGGTAATTTTTCCTGTGGGCTTAGACAGCCAGGCAAAGCGGATTGCCCGTATTATGAAATTGTTAGGCGATACAACAGCCACAACGATTGGCGGGCAACAAAAAAAATGGAATATTATTCTGCAAAATCAATTGACGATTCCCAATGCTTATGTAAGGCTGGCACCACGCATGAGTGAGTTGTACATGACACCTGAACAGGATAATTTTTCTACAGGAAGTTTAAGATGGGATGATAACCTCATCATTCATGAAAACCGGCACATGCAACAGTTCAGCAATTTCAATAATGGTTTCACCAAAGTATTTTCATTTTTATTGGGAGAAGAGGGGCAATTGCTGGCAAACGGAATGACGGTACCCGATTATTTTTTTGAAGGCGATGCGGTATGGCAGGAAACCCTGGTAAGTGCACAGGGCCGTGGCAGGATGCCATCATTTTACAATGGGTTTAAATCTTTGTGGCTGGGTAATAAAAATTATTCGTGGATGAAATTGAGAAATGGCTCTTATAAAGATTTTACGCCTGATCATTATGCCCTGGGTTATCAACTGGTTGCTTATGGCTATGAAAAATATGGTGCAGGTTTCTGGAGCAAAGTAACCAATGATGCGGTGCGGTTTAAAGGCTTCTTCTATCCTTTCAACAGGGCTATTGAAAAATACACAGGCAAAACTTACAGGCAGTTCAGCAATGATGCCATGCAGTATTTTAAAGCAAAGGCATTACCGGCGCAAAACCTTACCAGAACTGCATTTAAATATCTTACCAAAGAAGAAAAAAATAATGTAATTGATTACAGGTTTGCCGGTTATATAAGTGACGACAGCATTGTGGTTACAAAAAAATCTTACAAAGAAGTGCCTGCTTTTTATATTATTTCGGGGGGTAAGGAAACAAAAATAAGCGTAAGAGATTTTGGTATTGATGATTACTACAGTTACAAAAACGGGAAGGTGGTTTATTCGGCCTATCAGTCGGACCCCAGATGGGCAAACCGTGATTACAGTGTAATTAAATTGCTGGATATTTATACCGGGCAACAAAAGCAAATTACTTACCGGTCTAAATATTTTTCGCCTGATATAAATGAAGAAGGAACGGAAATACTAGCTGTTAAGGTAAACCCCGATGGTACCAATAAGCTGGTACGCATTGATGCCCAGACGGGTAAACTGATTTCTGTAACTCCTAACCTGCGAAACTACTTTTTTACACAAACTAAGTATATCAATTCCAATACAGCAGTTTCTGCAGTAAGAAATCCAGAAGGAAATATGGTTTTAATAACTATTGACCTTGCAACCGGTGAATTGGATAACCTGACGCCATTTTCTTTTAATGTTATTGGTTATCCGGCGATAAAAGGCGATATGGTTTATTTTAACGCTATGCATGATTATGCCGATGGCATTTTTGCAGTGAACTTACTCAATAAAAAGATTTTCAGGTTAACTGATAACAGCAATGGGGTTTATTCCCCGGCTGTTAATTCCAAAGGCGAGTTGCTGGTATCTGCTTTTACGGCTGCCGGTTACCGGTTAGCAGCTGTACAATTACAAAAAGAAGATTGGCGTGAATTTTCTGCACTTAATTTAATACCGGTTAATAATAAATATTTTGGAGATTCTGTTTTACAGATGAGTGGTGCCGGGGCTTTGCGTGCAGTAAAGGAGGATGGCCCTGCGGAAAATGTAAACATTCGGGTTACTAAATTCCGCAAATCGTTCCGCCTGTTTAATTTTCACAGCTGGCGGCCGGTTGCTGATGATCCTGAATACGGTTACAATTTTTTCAGCGATAATATACTCAGCAGTTTCAGAAACAATGTAAGCTACACTTACAACAGATCAGACAGGAGTCATACCATTGGTTTCAACACCGTATTTGCAGGTTGGTTTCCGGTTTTAAATGCCGGTGCCGAGGAAAGTTTTAACCGAACAGTTGATACCGCTTTTGGTAAATCGGTAAGCTATAATGCAGCCACTTTAAAAGCAGGAGTTTCAATTCCGTTGCGGTTTGTTGGTGGCAGAACCAATAAGTTTTTAAGTTTTGGAGCAGGATATAACCTGGAACAATATTATTACAAAGGTCTAAGTAAAAACGTGTTTAATAACAAGGCTATTAATTATGGTAATGCTTTTTTAAGTTTTAGTAACATTAGCCAGCAGGCCCGGCAGCATGTAAATCCACGCTGGGCGCAAGCTTTATCTGTTAATTACAGAGATGCATTTAATTTTCGTAAAAGCCGGAAGTTTGTTGCAAATGCTTCATTTTATTTCCCGGGCATAGGGCGTAACCACAGCCTGGTAATAAATGCAGCCTATCAAAACAGAGATACGCTGACTGATCTGTTCAGCAAGGTGTTCTCTTATTCACGTGGATACGAAGCACTCAGCACAAGGCGTATGTATAAACTGGGCGTAAATTATCAACTGCCGGTTCTATATCCCGATTGGGGCTTTGCCAACCTGCTTTATTTTCAGCGGATAAGGGCCAATGCTTTTTATGATTATACCAATGCAAAAGCCAGGGTAAATAATGTGCTTACCGAAATAAGAAACAGCAGCACCGGAGCCGAAATTTATTTTGATACAAAAATATGGAATGCTTTTCCGGTGAGCATTGGCTTACGGTTTTCGCATTTGCTGGATAAGGATCTGTTGAATCCAACAGTTAAAAACAGGTGGGAGATCATACTTCCGATCGGGTTGATACCTGATTAAATATTTTATGTAATTAACTAAATCCTGCATTAAACACACTAATTTTAAAATCTAAATTAATTGAACAATGAAAAAACTATTCTCGATAAGCTTACTGAGTTTGTTATTATTAACGTCTTTAAACAGCGCTGCACAAAAAGATAAATCAAAGCGGCCAAGCCCTCCTGCAACGGTATCGCAAAAATTGGGAGATGCAACAATCACCATCACATACAGCCAGCCATCTGTAAAAGGCAGGACAATTGGCGACGACCTGGAACCCTTGCCGGGAAAGGTTTGGCGTGCAGGTGCCAATGAGGCCACTGTTTTTGAAACAGATAAAGATGTAATGGTGGAAGGAAAGGCGCTGCCAAAAGGAAAGTATGGCTTTTTTATCCTGGTACAGGAAGAAAAATGGACAATTATTTTTAACAAAACCTGGGATCAATGGGGAGCTTTTAAATATAATGAAGCAGATGATGTACTGAGGGTTCAGGTACGTGGAGGAAAAGCTGCTGAATTTGCTGAGCAACTGACTTATAAAATAAGCGACGTTGGGATTGTTACCATTTCATGGGGTAGTAACGAAACGAAATTTGCCGTTAAATAAAAAAATGATCATCAATAGGCATTATAATCAATATTTTTACCCATGGTGCCTCTTAATCTTTTCCAGAAAGATTCCTTTGATTTAATTGATACAAAGTTGCTGTTATAAGCTTTTTGATATTCAATTTTTGGATTGGTCATCAATGGCTGCACAATGCTAAGTGTATCAAATACTATTGGTATTATTCCGGTGTTTTCTCCAATCCTTACTCTTGCAAACCTTTTTAATTGCTTTGCCTGAAAAGGATCTGTTGCAAGTGCAAGCTTTGTAAACCCTAATTTTTTTGACTTCAGATACACATAGTATAAATTTTCGGTGCTGTGCTGAGCCTTGGTTTCTGTAAAAATATTTTCTTTGGGTATTCCTATTGCCAGGGCATACAAAGCCATTATTTCTCCCTCGTAGTATGGGCTGTAAACCGAAGAACCGGAAAACATGATGTTTTTTGCAATGCCTCTGTCATATAAATGTTTGGCCCAGTAAACACGGGCCTTCATGGTGCTGTCCCAGCCGGCTTCGGTAAATGGTACACCGGGCACAGCAATCATATCATAGCTTTCTGCAAGGGCTTTTTTATAATAACGTTCGGTAGTTTTTGCACTAAAAGAGCAGGCATTCAGCAAAATAATTACTGCTGATATAAAAACCGTGATTATTACAGAACTGCCATTAATTTTATACATTGAAATACATTTTTGTTATACTTATAACAGGCATTATGTGAAAATGTTTAAGCAGCCGTAAAAAAATATTTAAAGGCGGGTTATTTTAGTTATCTCAATCTTTTCATCAAATTTATCGCCATGGCTTTTCTTTGCCTGTATTTTTCGCACAATATCCATTCCATTAAATACCCTTCCAAAAGCTGCATATCCCTGTCCGTCTTCGGTTCCACGCCGCCCGGCATCAAGCGGACTTTGATCGCCTATGCAGATAAAGAACTCGGTATTGCCTGTGCCGGGTGCAAGCCTTGCCAGTGAAATGGTACCCGATTCATGGGTTAAGCCCGATTGCTTTGTTGTTTCATGGGTTATACCCGGTATGGTTATTTTTTTGGCAGGATTTGTTTGCCACATGCCGCCCTGTATAATGCCGGTATTGGTTGCAGAGGGTAGTTCCTCGGTTTTTAAAACCCTGTAAAAAGAGGCTTTGTTGTAAAAGCCCGAATCTACATAAGATAAAAAGGCAGCTACGGTTTTGGGTGCCTGGTCGGGGAAAAGCTCAACTTCTATATCGCCAAGCCCGGTTTCAATAACTATATGTGGATTTTTATATGCCGGCCCATTACAGGCAATAAAGGCAAGGCAGGCAAAAAAGGTAAAAAACTTCAGCATAATTGTAATTTAATACATTTTAAAAGCAGTTGATAATGTTATTGTAAAATTAACCTGCAAATCGTTTCTAATGATTAAAGTCATTTGTATATTTATTTTGTGGCGTATCTTTATGCTTTAAATACCCAAGCGGAATTTTATGAAAAAAATATTTTTAGTATCTGCAGCCCTGGTTTTTTGTATGGCTGTTTTCAGTCAGCGGATTTCTAAAATTACCATTACCGGAAGCGGAATGGTAAGTGATATTGTTATTGGGCTGGATGAAAATATACAGGTGTACCTTACTAAAGATGGGCAGATAAGCAAATGGGGCTTTGACAGGTTTATTGGCAGTAACCAGGAAAATTATATTGATTACCTGGAGCCTTATGTTGGCAGGGTAGAGTACTATTCACAAAATGATGATGCAGCATTGCGTGGTAAAGTAAAATACATTGGCAAAACATTGCTTACTTATTATCCGTCTTACGAAATGGAATCCTTAAGGGGGAAATTAAAGAGCATCGGATCATTGAATATGGGTTATTATCTTGCCTATGATGATAAGGCTATGACCGGCAGTTTAAAAACCATCGGGCAGCAAAATATTGAATGGTATGCATCTTACGAAAATGAAGGTTTGCGTGGTAAACTTAAAGCAGTGGGGCCAACGGCATTAACTTATTACGGCGCATTTGAAGACAAGGCTTTTCGGGGCAAAATAAAAAGTATCGGCAGCAATAATTTTATTTACTATTCTTCATCTGAACAATACAGTGGCAGCATAAAAAGCGGGGCTACATTTGTTACCGCCAATGGGGTTAAGTTTTATGTGAGGGGTTATTAATTTATCACTCAAAATTCTTTCTACCATCCCATATAATAATCTTTTGGCAGCCAATCTGGCCTGTTCATTTTAAAATGTATGTTCAGCATTTTTTCTGCTTCACAAAAAGCGCCTTCAACCCAACCCTGCTGGTCGCTGTAGGCTTCACCAACTATATGTATGCGTTCGTTTTTTAAAGGCTGCCGCATGTAGGGCATTACATCTTTTACAGAATAGCCTGCCTTCCAGCCGTGGTAACCGGCACCAAAGGGATCATCGGCCCAATCCCTAAACCAGGTTACATACGGATCTGGTATAGTTACCGTGGGGCCATGCAGTTCACGCAATTGATTCAGTAATTCATTTACCATCATTTGCGTTGCCTGCACACTATTGAACTTTTTAAGTTCGGCAAGTGGCGCATCTTTTGTTGCCCGTACGGTAAATAAAACTTTATCATCAGTCAGGGCTTTCCAGAAAGTTTCTGTTTCCATATCGCCATAACTGCCCAGCAACATGGAGTGGTTATTGGAGGGATCTGTACCAAAATAATAACACTGGCGCATGGGCAGATCGGTAATGGAATGGCCCGAATCGAGTTTAAGTTTTTTCCACCAGGGGCTTTCAAATGCCATTAGTATTTTAAAAGAAGGCTCCATGATAACCGACCTGATATTGTTATTGAGCTGCTCCTGTTTGTTGATATTAAAAAAGAAATTTTCCTGGTCTAGTAACTCCAGCGAACGGCGTGGCATTCCCAATACGATGGAGTTTGCATACACACGCCATTGTTTATTGCTGCGCAGATTTAAAAAAATAAGTTCATATTTATAACTGCCGGAATTTTTATGTTTTTTTGAAAAAGTGATCAGCTTATTCTCTGACCAGATACATGCATTTTTATTATCCATGTAAGCATTTGCCAGTGCGTAGGCAATACTATCGTACCCCTCTTTAATGGTTCTGTATTTTACACCGGCCGAGAAATCGCCGATCATATACGGGAATGCTTCGGCGGCATTCCAGTTGATGGTATTTGAATAATAACCACCTGCATTGGCTAAATATTCATAACCTTCCTGCGATACCTGGTCTTTAATCAGGTTCCAGAAACCGATATCGTTTACTTTGCGCCCATTGTATGGCGAACCTTCAAAATTATATTTTAGCCGGGGTTTTATATCATCCCAATCTCTGGATGTTAATGTAAAACTGTAATCGTATTTGCTTTTGCCTTTGATTATTTTTTTGGCGTATTTCTTTTTGCACCAGGCGTCGGCTGTAAGCACATCGTAAATAATTTTATTAAACAACTGGTCGTTGCTGAAACCTACATCATCTTTATTAAGTACATATCGGGTTACCAGTTCCTTGCCCTGTTTTTGTGCTTCTTCCCATGCATTTTGTTTGGTTCTTTCTTTTCGCAGGTACATAATCAGGTTGGCAGGATCGCCCATAGGGAAATCTATATGGGTCATTTCATTTTTAAAAACCTGTTCAATCAGTGTGGTAACAATCATTTGCGATGTGAGATAACGCATGCCGCCCAGTTCGCCAATTACATTCATACCCGGCATCAGCACCGACTCCAGCCTGCCGCCAATGCGTGTGCTGAGGTCGAAAACCTGTACATCCTTTGCTGTATATTTTTTTGCATCTGTTAAGCGGTAGGCAGTATACAGGCCGGATGTGCCTGCGCCGATAATGGCGACTTCGGTTTTTAAACCGTCTTTCATACCGGGGTTGAGTGGCGTATTTTTATTCATGATTGTGTTTTTTTAGAAAGGTTATCTTAAACAATGCGTTACCTATTTTTTTAAATCACAATCTTTACTGTCAGTATAATTGGGATATGGGTTTGCATTTTTGCTCCATGTTAATATAGTACTGTCTCTGGTTGAAAAATCAACCGGGTAAGGCAAACGATAATACTTACCATGCTTTTGTTTGGTAAAGCCTCTGGATACTAATTGCACTTTTCCGCTTTTTAAAATGTTGATAATGGTATAACCAAAGAATTTTGCTTCGCCCTGGCTGCCGCCATTACCGGCAATAATCTGGTAAGTGCCTGTATTAGCCGGTAATTGCCAGCGCTGGTAATCATGTTCATGTGCCGATAACATGGCTACCACACCGGCAGCATTAAATGCCGGCCAAAGCACGGGCCCTTCAGGCAGTCCTTTATGTCCTGTGCATGATTTACCGCTTACATAATAGGGTTTGTGGCCCAGTACAAAAATGTGTTCAATGGCTTTGTTTGCTTTAAAATCATTTATCCAATTGAGGATCGAATTAGTTGGTACAATTCCTTCGAGGCCCTGTGGATTTTGTTTTGTGGGCGGATTATAACTATCAGTATTCATTACTATAAAAGCTGTATTATTCCGCACGAATGAAAAGGTCATACTGTTATCAAGGGTTGCAGTACTTGCAATCTGTTTGCGGTCTGATGGCATAAACTGATTCATGTATTTTAACCAGACACCGGTAGATCCGGATAACGGTTTTTCAGATCCGTCAAGCATTTCATGATTACCGGGCACAGCAACTATTTCAATACCCGATGTTGAAATATTACTGAATTTCGTGTCCTTATATTGAGCAAGCCAGGCCTGGAGTTGATTATTTAAATCTGTGGTATTTGTTTCGCCAAGTACAATATCGCCCAGCAAAAAGAAAACAGATGGCTTATTTTTTAGCGCAGTAATATCATTGAATATACTTTGCAGTGCCAATACATTTGCAGTAGAAGCATTAGATGAGTCGCCACGGTCAACACGGTTGCAGCCCATAAAGGCAAAACTGTAAACAACAGGATCGCTTGTCAATACTGCAGATGATTCAACAAGCGGTTTATCTGATTCTTTTTTTGAATCATTGCAGGAGGCCAGCAGTAATATTAAACCGGCGGCAATGAATTTTAGTTCTTTCATTTTGTAATTTTTAAATAAGATGAAATACAATGGTTTTTAAATCTCCGAAGTAGAATCTGGATTGTAATATGGCGGCTTTAGCAGAATATTGATGTATAATATATACATTATTGATACAATATAAACAATAGTTTATTACTAAGCAACAAAATGTGAGAATAAGAAGTCTGCCAGGTTAAATTACCTGATGAGGGAATTACTAGTGTAGATCATTTGAAAAAGGAGTATAAAAACAACTATTGTACAACGATCTGTTCAGGCTTCTCAACAATAATTTCCGGTTTTTCTTTGTATAAGATAATGCGGCCGGTAATACAAATGTTTTTACCCATCAGGTCTTCTATTTTGCTGGTAAAAAGAGCTCTTCCATTTTCCCAAATCACAACCGTAAGTGGCGCATCGGGATGTTTGGCTCCTATGTTAAGCAGGGTAGGTTTGTTTTTTGAATTTTCAAAATAACGCATGTCAGCAACCAGGCCGCATACAGTTACACTGTCTCCAACATGTTTGCTTACGTCTTCTAATTTAACAGATGTTTGCGCAGTAACTACTGCAACAAGAAAAAAGGAAAGAAGAGTTGCTGATATTTTTTTCATGCGACAAATGTAGTATTAAAAATATCACGGCTAACACTTGTAAATCTAAATTATATGTTCGCTTACAATGACGGTATTTAGCTCTTTTGCAAAAGCAAAGTACTCATACATCTTATGTCATCTACATTAACTGTTTTTAAAGGCTCAATAAAAGAGAGTTTGTGCTGCTGCATACTGGACGCCAGCAATTCCCTGGTTAACAGAAACCTTGTTGATCCATCGGGTATTTTATAAACCCCATCAGCAATAAATTCAATCTTGTCTTCAATACCAATATCTGTTGTCATGCGGATGAACAAACTACCACCCGGTTTTAAAACCCTCACCATTTCTGCAAGCATACAATTGAATTGGGCAATACTTTCTGCAAAATGTAAAACAGCGCTGCAGATAATATGATCAAAATGGTTATCGGCATAAGGGATGTTTTCAAGTGAAGAAACCAATAAACTACCTGCCGGTAAATCCGGATATGTATCTTTTAATTGCTCAATAGCAACCCCGCTGATATCAATTCCGTTTATATTAAAACCATTCTGCAGGAACCAGTACATGTTTCTGCCGCTGCCACAACCGGCATCCAGTATGGTATCGGCAGGTTTATACCGGCCTTTCATAATCTGGTCAATAAGGTATATATCTGTTTGGCCAAGAAGGGTTTGAATGCTGTTATAATTTTGCATGCACTAAAATACATCCTATTGCGTTTAAAAAGGGGTGTTTGTAGTTTTATGGTCGTTTTGGCCTTGTTATCCACACCTGTTGGTTTATAATTTATCTCAAATACGGTTTAAAAATATAACTTGAAAAAAAATTGCTATGTCCAATTCTACCATTGTAAAAGTTGGTAAAAAAATATCCATCTTCTTTATTTGCTGCACCATTATTTTATCCTGCCAGCGTAACAACAGCAACAATAATCAGCCTCGGGAAAAAGAAGGCCAGAAAGAACGCAGGGAAAGAGATTTGAAGATGATGAAAGACCCTGCTTTGGGATATGTACCAACCGACCGTTTGATAAAAGCAAAACAATACCGTGACCAGTTATGGCAATCGCAAAACAATGCTGCCATCAGCGGAATAAGCTGGAATGAGCTTGGCCCTAAAAACCTTGGAGGAAGAACACGTGCTATGTTGATAGATGCCAATGATGCCACCGGTAATACTATTTGGGCAGGTGGTGTAGGAGGCGGATTATGGAAAACAACTGATATAACCGCTACAGAACCAAACTGGGCGCCAGTGGATGATTTTTTTGCAAACCTTGCTATAACCTCTATTGCTCAAGCTCCTTCAACACCACAAACCATGTATTTCTGCACAGGTGAAGAAGGTTATTTTAATGCAGATGCCATTAGAGGAGCCGGTGTTTGGAAGACAACTAATGGTGGTACAACCTGGGCACAACTTGCTTCTACTAACAACACCAATTTTAACGCATGCCAAAAAATTATAGTAAACAGTACAGGTATTGTAATGGTAGCAACAAGTACAGGATTAAGGCGCAGTACAGATGGAGGAACAACCTGGACAAAAGTATTGGGTACTGGCCTCGGTATTACCGGCGCCACAAGTAATTTATGTTATGATGTTGATATTGCTGCCAATGGCGATGTGTACTCTACACTCAATGGATCAGTTCATAAATCAACTGATGCAGGGGCAACATGGGGAGCTGCCCAAACATTGGGAATTACTGCCAGCAGGGTTGAACTGGCCTGTGCACCCAGCGATGCCAATTATGTATATGCCCTGGTTGAAAATGGAACGATAGTAAATGGAATATTAAGAACAACAAACGGTGGTACTACCTGGACATCCCGTACAGAACCTGCAGATGCAGACCCTGGTGTACCCGCTTCAGATTTTTCGAACGGACAGGCCTGGTACGACCTTTCCATAGCAGTTGATCCGCTTAACAGGGATAACCTTTTTGTAGGTGGGCTCGATATTTTTAAATCTACAGATGGTGCTGGTACCTGGACACAGATAGGGCATTGGTATGGCGGCTTTGGTTTTCCATATGTTCATGCTGATCAGCATAACATTGTTTTTAAACCCGGCAGTTCAGCCATAGCCTATTTTACAAACGATGGAGGTGTTTTTAGAACTGCAGATGCTAATGTTGCTGCTCCAACCATAACAGACAAAGGGATTAATTATGTAACATCTCAGTTTTATGCCTGCGCCCTGCATCCAACTGCTTACACAAATTATTGCCTTGCAGGTACGCAGGATAATGGCACACACCAGTTTTCAACAAACGGCCTGCAAAACACTACAGAAGTAACCGGAGGCGATGGCGCTTTTTGCCATATAGATCAAAACCAATCGCAGTACCAGTTCACTTCTTATGTATTTAATGATTTTTATCGCTCTACAAATGGTGGATCTACCTGGACAAATGTTACTACCAGTGGTGGTGATTTTATAAGTCCTACAGACTATGATGATGCCAATAACCTGATGTACATGTGTAATAGTGCTGGTACTTACAAGCGTTGGGATGACCCACAAACTGGCGGCACATTTGCATCTGTAGCAGTTGCAAATTTTGGTGGCGGCAATGTATCGGCTGTAAAGGTTTCGCCCAATACATCTCACCGTGTTTTCTTTGGTATAGATAATGGCAGGGTTGTAAGGGTTGATAATGCAAACACCGGAGCACCAACTACTACAAATATCAGTACCGGCCTTCCAGGCGCTTATGTAAGTTGTGTAGAAGTTGAAACCGGTAATGATAACCATTTGTTAGTTACTTATTCTAACTATGGCGTTAATAGTGTTTGGGAAACCACCAATGGTGGCACCAGCTGGACAAGTGTGGAAGGTAATCTGCCCGATATGCCCATTCGTTGGGCATTGTTCAACCCTACAAATAACGACCAGGTAGTAGTGGCGACTGAGCTTGGTGTATGGAGTACTGATAATTTAAATGCAGGCGCAACAGTATGGGGATCTAGTAATTCGGGCCTGGCCAATGTACGGGTTGATATGCTGCAACTGCGTACCTCTGATAATTTTATGATAGCGGCCACTCATGGCCGAGGCGTGTTCTCATCAGATATTTTTACAACACCCACTGCAATGTTTACTGCAGATAAGGTTACTACCTACCAGGGTGTGCCGGTAAATTTTACCAGCATTTCTTACAGGGGTACATCCTGGAGTTGGGCCTTTGGAGACGGAAATACTTCCACAACAGAAAATCCCAGCCATGCTTATGCAACTGCCGGAAAGAAAACTGTAACACTTACCATCAACAGCGGCGCATCTACCTTAACTAAAACATCATACATACATGTGTTGCCCAACAGGGGCACGCCTTACACGCCGGCTAATGGTGGCAATTTTGAGAGTAATACAAATGATTTTGGCTCTATGAGCCTGAGTGGCAGTACCGATAAATGGGAGAGAGGGGTTCCTACCAATTTTCTTACAACCGTAAACTCGGCTGTAAATGCCTGGAAGACCGACCTGGATGCAGACCTTACAGAAGGTACTTACACCTGTGCATTGATGACACCAAACTATAATTTTACTACAGTCGGCGCTTACCAGCTTCGCTTCAGGCGTAGTATGGAAATTGTAGGTTGCAATGCTCCGTTTGCAGTGCAATGCCAGTATTCATTAGATAAAGGGATAACCTGGAACAGGCTGGGTGTAAATGCCGATCCTGCAGCAACCAATTGGTATAATAGAGGGCCAGCCACAGGGTGCCCAATTGATGCGATTGTATTTCCTGACAGATATGGCTGGACTTTAACCACTAATAATTCACTTTGTACATTTAATCTGGATGCTGCATCTGTAATTCCTGCAGTAGTAGGTCAGCCTTATGTAGCATTCCGTTTTGTGTTATCTGTAGCGGCTGGTTATTCAGCAGGTGCATATGCTGCCGATGGTTTTATGGTTGATGATTTTGAAATTGTAGGCCCTTTTAATGCTACGTTGGCAGTAAGCTTAATCAATTTTTCTGCAGTTAAAAAAGATAATGATGCATTGATAAACTGGAGAACTGAGAATGAGGTGGATATAAATAATTATTTGCTGGAAAGAAGTTATGATGGTACAAATTTTTCACAGGTAACGTCGCTGCCTGCAAAAAATAATGCAACTAACATGTATAATTACACCGATGTGAATGCTATAACAAATGCAGGTACTGCAAAATATATTTACTACCGCTTAAAAATTACCGATAAAACCGGGCGCATTAAGTACAGCGAAATTGCAAAACTTACTGTAAACAAAACAGGCCCGCTAATTACCATTGGCCCCAATGTGTTTACCGATTTTGTATCGGTTTATTCAGGTGAAGCAATAAAAAATGTGCTGGTGTATGATATGAATGGTAAACTGGTTTATCAAACGGCCAATATCATCGGCAATAAAATTTTCTTTACAAACAGTTTGCCTAAGGGTATGTATTTGTTTAAAGTGTTTACAAATAGCGGAACGGTTACAAAAAAACTGGTAAAAGGATAATATAGATTTCTCTCTGGAAGCCGTCTTCGACAAGCTCAGACTGACAGCTTTCCTGCCTTAATGGTAAATGCCTTAAAGTGCAATCCAACGGATATACCGGCTGCTGCTTTAAGGCATTTCAGGTAAGCAAATTTCATTATTACTTTCTTAGAACTTCAGAGCTGGTAGCATTCAAATCCAATATCTTACACCAAAGGTATGTGAGGGTTCATTTGAAAAACAACGTTGTTACACCTGAAAAATAAACAGGTAAAAACACCTGTCTTATTTTACCTGTCAGGCTGAGCTTGTCGAAGCCGGTATGGTTTCGTTAGGTAACCCGCCTTCGACAAGCTCAGCCTGACAGCTTTTCAAAATAAACAATATCGTCTCATCTGTTTTGCTAAATCTTAAATCAAATATCAACACATCCCCAAACCAAAGCCGCCCATACCGGGGTATGAGCGAACTTTACTTTTAGAAAACCCCTGGAACTTCCTGCCTGGTACGTTTAAATTGTTCAAA
>JAOAUI010000241.1 GCA_030157685.1 Ferruginibacter sp.
CTGGGTACATTTTAATTCCGGAGCAACCAGGGTTGTATCCATCAATGCAAACGGCAATAACCTGGGCAGTACAGCAGTTGCGGTTTATCCTTTCACCGGATCAGTACGTTATCAAAATTATCAGTATTACCTGAACAGAAATATCGTTATCAGGCCAACCTCGCAACCTGCTACTGATGTTACGGTGCGTTTTTATTTTTCTGATGCTGAAGCAAAAAGTCTTTTAGCTGCTACCGGATGCGGAGTTTGCAGTAAGCCTAAAGATCCTTACGAGCTGGGCGTTACAAAATTCAGTGGCCTGGCTGCGCAGGAAAACGGAACACTTGCAGATAATGCAGGCGGCGTACATTCATTCATCCTACCGGCCAATACCGAAATTATTCCTTATGATAATGGCTACTATGCAGAGTTTGCAGTAAACAGCTTTAGTGAGTTTTGGTTAAATAATGGCGGGCCGGATGGAACACATTCCTTACCGGTAAACCTGTTAACTTTTGAAGCGGTTAAGCAAACAAAAAAAGTTTTATTGCAATGGACAACCGATAATGAACTGAATGCCGATAAATATATTGTTGAGAGAAGCGCTGATGGTGTTACTTATGCATCAATTGGAAATGTACCTGCTTATAACAATGGAAATAAAAACAGTTATAACCTAACCGATAACCAACCTTTATCTGGCCTGAATTTTTACCGCTTAAAAATGACAGACAAAGATGGAAGCTTCCGTAATTCTCCGGTAAGAAGAATTAATTTCGATAATGCCGGCGATGATTTTACAATTTATCCAAACCCTGTTAAAGGCGATAAGATATACATTTCATCTACCGGTAATTTGAGCAGTGCCATGCTTTTTGATGCTTCAGGACGGCTGGTAAAATTATTTACACTCAGGGGCAGAAGCAATATGCTTGATGTTGGCGGAATTGCAAATGGAACCTATCAACTTAAGGTTTTTACAGAAAATACCACACATACGGAGAAAATAATTATTCAGTAACACAATTAATAATAAAAGCAAGGCTTCCGCAATTTCTTCTTGCGGAAGCTTTTTTATTTATTTCTTAGTAACTTTCCGCAAACGTTAAAAATGGCATTATTACCGTGGCGCAAAGGAAGGGTCATCCGCATAGAAAATGAAACCGCAGTCACAAAAAGATATTGGATTGAAGTACCTGAGTTAACGGCATTTGATTTTATTCCCGGACAATTTGTAACACTCGATCTGCCCATTCATGAAAAGGCAAACAAGCGCTGGCGCAGTTATTCCATTGCATCCTGGCCGGATGGTACCAATGTTTTTGAACTGATCATTGTATTGGATAAAAAGGGCGCAGGTACCAATTATATTTTTCATGAAGTTGCGGTAGGCTCGGAACTTACATTCCGCGGTGCACAGGGAGTTTTTTCTTTAAAAGAACCGCTGGACAAAGATATTTTTTTGATCTGCACCGGTACTGGCATTGCTCCCTTTCGCAGTATGGCACAGCATATAAAAAATAAAAACATTCCGCACAAAAACATAACCCTCATCTTCGGTTGCCGCACAAAAGACACTTTGTTGTATTATGATGAAATGAAGAAACTTGAGCAGGATCTTCCTGGCTTTTCTTATATCCCGACTTTGTCAAGAGAAACGTGGGAGGGCCGCACAGGCTATGTACACAATATTTATGAAGAATTATGCATGGATAAAAAACCTGCCGTTTTTTTATTATGTGGCTGGCGTGGTATGATTGATGAGGCTAAGCAAAGGATTCTTGATATGGGTTATGAAGCAAAGGATATTCAAGTAGAGATATATGGCTAGGCATTTGTATGAAACGATGCAAACAAAAAATGATTTAAATCAGGAAAGGTGGTGATTAGAACGATATAGGCGAATTGATTCAAAATAGACATTTCTTCCTTAACTTGTACCATTAAAAAAATTCAATAATTATCTTGCTATGGGTGCATCTTCCATGATTGTTTTAATAATTGCAGCGCTGGCATTCTCTTCAATTGCTGTAATGATTGCAAGGCTTGTTACAAAATATACTAAAAATCCGCAGAAGGGTCAGCCTTATGAATGTGGTATTCCTACAACCGGAAAGACCTGGATACAGTTGAACGTAGGATACTATTTATTTGCATTGATATTTTTAATTTTTGATGTAGAACTGATATTTATTTTCCCCTGGGCTGTAGTTGCTAAATCAGTGGGATGGGTTGCCCTGGTGGAAATTGTAATTTTCTTTTTCATTTTATTTATGGGATTTTTATACGCACATAAAAAAGGTGCATTAAAATGGATGTAAAACAAAATACAGAGCAAAAAGATTTTCCGGGGCAGATTCACGAAACCCCCGGAGGCGGCATCGTGTTGAGTAAGCTGGATGATGTGATCAACTGGGCCAGGTCTAATTCTTTATGGCCGCTCACTTTTGCCACCAGTTGCTGTGGTATTGAATATATGGCCGTTGCCGGCGCCAAATACGATTTTTCAAGATTTGGTTTTGAAGTGGCACGTGCCTCGCCCAGGCAGGCCGATGTAATCATCATTGCCGGTACCATTGTTAATAAAATGGGCCCGGTGTTAAAGCGCCTGTACGACCAGATGGGTGATCCTAAATATGTAATTGCCATGGGTGCATGCGCCATCAGCGGCGGCCCCTTCTTTTATAATACGTATTCTGTTGTTAAAGGCGCCGATCATATCATACCGGTAGATGTGTATGTGGCCGGTTGCCCGCCAAGGCCCGAAGCATTGCTTCATGCCCTGATAAGTTTACAGGAAAAGATAAAAGCCGGTATGACAAGAGAACAAATAAAGTCAGGTATATAATTTTGTATGAATAACGAGGAACTGAAAACCAAAATAACCGAACTGCTTCCTGAAGCCACGTTTGATGAAACGGGTGAATGGCTCAACATTAATGTGGAGCCTGCCGATTGGTTATCTTTTGCCGGAAAACTCCGCAACGATGATTTTATATTCTTCGACTATCTTTTTTGCCTTACCTGTATAGACTGGAAGACGCATCTTACCATGGTGTATCATCTCAGCTCTACAAAGTATCGTCACAATATTGTTATCAAATCAAAGCTGGATGCAGCTAAGCCGGAGATTGAATCGGTAAGCCATATCTGGAAAACGGCAGAGTTTCATGAAAGGGAAGTATATGAAATGTTTGGCGTTAATTTTTTAAATCACCCCGACCTGCGGTTATTAATATTACCCGATGGTTGGGAAGGCAAGAACCCGATGCGGAAGGATTTTGAAGATCCGGTGAATATGATAAAATTATAGAAAACCCCCTCCGCCCCCTAAAGGGGGAACCATGGAGGAGATCAAATAGAGAAGTAAAATTTATTAATAAAACACAATTGTCCCCCTTTAGGGGATAGGGGTAATATGTTTGAAGAAATAGGCACAACAACCGAAGGTGATCTGATCATAAATGTAGGACCTCAACATCCTGCAACACATGGCGTATTGCATCTGGTGATAACGCTTAATGGTGAAACCATAAAAAAGGTTGAGCCGCATCTTGGGTACATACATCGCTCTATAGAAAAAATGTGTGAGAGTTTAACTTACAGGCAATTCATTTATGTTACCAGCCGTATGGATTATCTCTCTGCACATATAAATAATCATGCATGCGCTTTATGTGTTGAAAAAGGAATGCAGATAGAAGTTCCTGAACGGGCACAGGTCATCCGGGTCATCATGGATGAACTTACAAGAATTGCTTCGCATGAATTGTGGTGGGGCGCTATGGCAATGGATATCGGCGCATTCACACCGTTCTTTCATGCCTTTAGAGAGAGAGAGAAGATCAACGAGATCATGGAAGAAACCTGCGGCGCCCGGCTTACCATGAATTATTATGTGCCCGGTGGTTTAATGGCCGATCTGCATCCCGACTTTCAGAAAAAAGTAAAGGAATTTATTGTACTGTTTAAAAGAAAGATAGACGAATACGATGAGTTGGTTACCGGCAATATCATTTTTATAAACAGGATGAAAGGTGTTGGTTTTTTATC
>JAOAUI010000242.1 GCA_030157685.1 Ferruginibacter sp.
GCAATAACGGCAAACTTTCCCCGCTTATCTTCCATCATTTTCAACAGGGTTTCAATGGCTTCACCGCCAAAATCGTTATCTCCATTATCAGCAAGTGAGTAAGCTTCATCAATAAAAAGCACACCGCCCATGGCCTGGTTAATGGCTTCGGATGTTTTTAAGGCTGTTTGCCCGATAAAACCAGCCACCAAATTCTGGCGGTCTACTTCTACAATATGGCCACGTTCCAGCAGGCCAAGGGCTTTATAAATTTTGCCAAGCAGCCTCGCCAATGTAGTTTTTCCCGTACCGGGATTACCGGTGAGCACGGCGTGCAGCGAAAATTTATTCAATATCTCTTTACCTGTTTCAATATAATAACGCACCAGCGCTATCTTATTCCGCACTTCCTCTTTTACCTGCTGCAGCCCCACCATGCTGTCTAACTCATGCAATGCCTCATCCAGCTCAGCCTGGTTGATGGTAAGCACCAGCTTATTTTTTTGTTCTTCTTCAAATACCTTCATCAGGTCCTGCAGCTCAATTTTG
Source organism: Ferruginibacter sp. (assembly GCA_030157685.1). Classification (GTDB taxonomy): domain Bacteria; phylum Bacteroidota; class Bacteroidia; order Chitinophagales; family Chitinophagaceae; genus Ferruginibacter. Next base: position 529 of record JAOAUI010000242.1, read on the forward strand.
CCCAGCTCTTCATGCGACAGGTTTTCCAGGTTTTGGTGTTTCAATAAACGTATGCCCATGTATCGCTTTGCTTCATCAATAATGCCAAACACCAAACGCCCGTTGCCAAAATTTTTATCGCGGCTTCGGTACAGGTTGGTAAGCCTTTTGCTGAGCTCGCTCTCTGCCTCTGGGCTTAGTGTGGCCTGTTCTTTTTGAAGTGCTACGTTGGCTATTTGTATCAGCTCTTCGGGCAGGTAATCGTCGAAATGAAACCGTTGACTAAATCTTGATTTTAATCCCGGATTGGAATTCAAAAAATTATTTACTTCGTTGGGATAGCCTGCGCCAATGATGGCAATATTGCCGGGGCCGTCACTCATTTCTTTGATAATAATTTCAACGGCTTCTGCACCAAAATCTCTCGAATCATCGCCCCTTGCCAAAGCATACACTTCGTCCAGGAAAAGAATACCGCCTCTTGCTTTTTCTATCATGGCTTTTACTTTGGGGGCGGTATGTCCAATAAACTCCCCTATCAGATCGGCCCTGGTAGCTTCTACCACATGGCCTTTAGTAAGCAGGCCCATTGCTTTATATATTTTGCCAAGCAGGCGTACAACTGTAGTTTTTCCGGTGCCGGGGTTGCCGGTAAAAATGCTGTGAAGCCCTATCTGGCCATCATCTGCAAATCCTTTTTCAATGCGTAGTTTATTAAACTTAAGGTAGCCAATGTTTTCTGTTATACTGCTTTTAACGCTGGTCATGCCTACCAGTTTTTCCAGTTCTGCAAGTGCTGCTTCCAGGGTTTCTTCCTGCTTTTCTGCCTGGGTGCTTTTTAAAAGGTTAATGGCAGACTGATCTATTTGCTGCAACGAACCCGCCTGTTCCGAATCGCCTACAGTAAATTGTGCCGAAGCAATCGTTACATCCATAAAATTGATGTAGATCATATAGGTTCCGTTCTTCCAGTAACCAGCTTCGGCGTAGCCATAACTAAAGCGGCAATATTCAATCGGTGGAGAAGGATTGGCTACAAACGAAAAGTCATATTTTGCAGATGCAGCCACAAAGCCGGTAGCCAGGTCAATAATATTCATCTTAAATTCCAGGCTTTTGCTATCAAGGAATTTTCTTTTAATTGACAATTCAGCGCCAAGGTATTGGGTTTCGGCTCCATGCAACTGGCTTACATAACGATACCCTTCTTTTGTTTCACGATAATCGGCATAGCTGGGAAATAGCTTCAGTTCCAACGTGTCAAAATAGGGATTGTCTTCGGGTGTTACTACGCCAAGTTTATCTACAATGATGGTTTTGGAAAGCACAACAACATCGTTGATCAATATTTCCCAAAGGTATTGGTCGGCCAGCCAATAGTCATCGGCCCCGGTACCCCAGGAGTTGGAAGCTATGAGCGTAAGTTCGGTAGGCTTAAAGCTTATGGCCTGTTCTGCCGCATACATTTCCTTACGGGTAGTGAGGGCAGTACAACGGGCTCTCAGGCTAATGCTGTTGTTTTGTTTCTGATACAGCAGGTTTATCACTTCAATATCCCAGTAAAGGTATTTGATCTCTCCTGCTTCAAACCTTGTACGGTATTTGTTAACGGATGATTTGTGTCTTATAAAATCCCGCCTGGTATAAAACTGTATGTCTTTTACCAGGTAGGTGGGCTGTGTGTTTGCCGCCGGGGCTGCTGTGTCTGTTGACATAGTTGTGATAACTTTTTTTAAAGCTGGTAAAATAAAAGCTATTTAAAGTTTTATTTTCTTCAAATTAAGCATCAATATACAAACTAATCCGGATTTATTATTACCTGAATCCGGGTGTGGAAAAGGTCTTTCCAGGCGTTTATTTTTGTTTTGAGGATGTGCTGCCGTTTTATCTCAGCGGGGTTTTCGCAGGCATCTTAAAAATTTTACTAAATGCTGTAAAACCCCCGCCGGGACGAAAGACTTGCCCCAGTGGGAATTTTTTATATTGAAAAAGCTACAAAACTGCCCTTACCCACCCCAAACCTTAGCCAGCTAACCTCTAAGGGTGGGGAGGCCCACCGCCTGAGGTAGGCTACCCCACCCCTAAAGCATAGCCAGCCCACCAAAAAGCCAGGCCAGCTAACCTATTGGGGTGGGTAGGTTTGGGTAGATGGGTGGGGGTACCCACCCCTACAGGTGGGTGAGTTAGGGTAACAGGGTGGGTAGGTTAACCTTTAAGGTGGGAGGGTGTACCCTAAAAGGTGGGGTATGCCACCCTACCAGGTAGGTTACCCCACTCATTAGGGTGGGGGTAGTGGAGACAAAATGCCAACAGCGGCGAAGATTATTTTTGTTCTATCAACTTCTTTTTAAGTGCCTCGTATTCTTCTTTAGTTAAAGCACCTTCTTTATATAATCTATACAGCCTTTCTATTTCGTCAACAATCCCTCCTTCAGGTAATTTGTTTCTGAATTCTTCCGGTACTACTATTTCGGCCGGCAAGCCTGCAAAATTGTTGATAGCCCTGTCAAAATTCAAATCAATCTCAATCTTGGTTTTTGAACCATCTCTGTATGTTATGGTGCCCGATATTCCAATGTAGCGGTTGCCCAGTCCTGAAATGGTAAAGTCGGATAATTTTTTAACCAGGATGCTGGTATTTTGAAACCTGGCAGATTCTAAAGTAAGCCCCCCGTTCTGGTATTTGATAAACCTGAATTTCTTTCCGTTTTCTGCAGTGCCGGAAGCCAGTTGTATAATTTGTCCCTTGTAAATTTTATAACCGCTTGTTGTATAGAGTGTATCATTCTCAAACCGGGCAACGGTTTTTTGGGCTGTGGATATTAAAGGGCAGAGGAAAAATATGAATACCAATTTCTTCATTGTATAAGTTTATAGAGTACGAATTAAGATAACAGGTTACAATAGTTGTGCAAATTTAACTGGCATTTGATAATACTGATGAAAATCCTGATATAGTTTGGAGAAGTTAATTTATCTGCTGTAAAAATTAGCTGCCGCCGTTTGGTATCACAACCAACGGCGATTTAAATTGAACACAAGGCAGTTTATGCTGGTGTGCCAGTGGTTATTTTCCAATAACTTTATGCAAATGAAAAAAATCATTACCGCTTTCTTCGGGATATGCGTTTTACTTTCTTTACAAAACTGCAACAGGCATATAGGCACAGCCTCCTCCGGACAAAAAAATACGGCGCCTGCCCGCAGGGCCCTGCGGGCTGTTTTTACAGAGCTACCCGAAGCTGACGGGCAGTACCGGTACATCAAAAATTATTTTATACTTTCTGAGCAACGAAAGATAGAAGAATGGTACAGTACTTATTTAAATAAATGCACCTTGTTTTATAAAATTGAAAACCCCACAAAGGATTCTATCCTCCATCTTATAAAAAGTTACTGGGTAACATCGGATGAACAAAAGCATGACATCCGATCCATACAATGGCGCCCGATTAAAAACGGAAAAGAAGTACTTGTTACGATGAATTATGCATACCGTATAATTGCCGAAAACCGGGT
>JAOAUI010000243.1 GCA_030157685.1 Ferruginibacter sp.
TTTTCAATATCTGATTTATGCAGCATTTCAACGGTTGTGTGCATATAACGTAAAGGAATTGATATTAAAGCCGATGGACAGCCATCATTGGCATAGGCAAAAGAATCGGTATCGGTACCGGTGCTTCTGCTAACGGTATTAAACTGCACATCAATCTTATTCTTTTCTGCCGTTGCTTTAATAATATCCAGCAACTTATTATGTACTGCCGGCCCATAAGTAAGCGATGGCCCCTTACCACAACTACATTCACCCTGTATCATTTTATTGATCATGGGTGTGGTGGTATCATGCGTAACATCGGTGATGATGGCAATATCCGGTTTTATGCGGCGGGCAATCATTTCTGCACCACGCAAGCCGATTTCTTCCTGCACCGCATTTACCACATATAAACCGAACGGAAGTTTTTTCCTGTTCTCTTTCAGCAAACGTGCCACTTCTGCAATCATAAAACCGCCAACCCGGTTATCAAAGGCACGGCCAATTAAATAATCGTAAGCTATTTCTTCATAGCCTTCTTCGTAGGTTGCTACAGCACCAATATGTATGCCCAGGGCTTCCACTTCTTTTTTGTTGCGGGCACCGCAATCTAAAAACAGGTTCTCCACTTTTGGCTGTGTTTCTTTACTATCGCCATTCATACGGGTGTGTATGGCCGGCCAGCCAAAAACTGCTTTTACTGCTCCTTTTTTACCATGAACAATTACCCGCATGGATGGTGCAATCTGGTGATCTACACCGCCATTACGTTTCAGGTAGATCAATCCTTCGGGCGAAATATAATTTACAAACCAGCTTATTTCATCGGCATGGGCTTCTATAACCACTTTAAATGCAGCATCAGGATTAATAACGCCAACCGCCGTTCCGTATGGATCTGTAAATGTTGAATCAACATAGGGCTTTACATATTCAAGCCATAATTTTTGTCCGCTGCTTTCAAAACCCGTTGGTGAAGGGTTATTGATATAGTTTTTTAAAAAACTGTACGAATTATC
>JAOAUI010000244.1 GCA_030157685.1 Ferruginibacter sp.
CTGAATTCTGCAGGTACATCAACTACCAGGTTTTCATAAGGCTCACATTTCTTACCATCTATTTCTTTTACCAAAACCTGTGGGTTACCAACAGTTAATTCAAAACCTTCCCTGCGCATGGTTTCTATTAAAATGCCCAAATGCAAAATACCTCGGCCATAAACCAAAAAGCTATCTGCACTATCTGAATCTTCAACACGCAATGCAAGATTCTTTTCAGTTTCTTTCATCAGCCTGTCACGCAAATGGCGTGAAGTTACAAATTTACCTTCGCGGCCAAAGAACGGTGAGTTATTGATGCTGAACATCATACTCATCGTTGGCTCATCCACACTGATAACCGGTAATGCCTCCGGAAATTCAACATCACAAATCGTATCGCCGATATTAAATTCATCCAACCCAACTATTGCACAAATATCACCTGCACTTACTTCTGTCGCTTTCTTTTTACCAAGCGCTTCAAAAGTATACAGTTCTTTTACTTTCATTTTTTTAATGCCGCCATCTGCCTGCACCAATGCAATTTGCTGCCCTTCTTTCACAGTTCCTCTTGCAACTTTACCTACTGCAATCCTTCCTAAGAAAGATGAGTAATCTAAAGAAGTGATCTGCATTTGTGTAGTGCCTTCATTTACTTTAGGCTCTGGCACATGCTCCAAAATAGCATCCAGCAATGGAAAAATATTATCCGTTTCTGTTAATGAAGTATTCATCCAGCCATTTTTACTGCTACCGTAAATGGTAGGGAAATCAAGCTGCTCTTCTGTAGCATCCAGGTTAAAGAACAATTCAAAAACTGCATCATGTACTTCATCAGGACGACAGTTTGCTTTATCAACCTTATTAATAACCACGATAGGATGTAACCCTAATTGCAAAGCTTTCTGCAACACAAAACGTGTTTGCGGCATCGGACCTTCAAAAGCATCAACCAACAGCAAAACGCCATCGGCCATTTTTAAAACACGTTCAACTTCACCACCAAAGTCACTATGGCCTGGGGTATCAATAACATTAATTTTAATGTCTTTATAAAGCACAGATACGTTTTTACTGAAAATGGTAATACCTCTTTCTCTTTCCAGGTCGTTATTGTCCATGATCAGTTCACCAGTCTCCTGGTTATCACGGAAAATGTTTGTACTATGCAGAATCTTATCTACCAATGTTGTTTTACCGTGATCTACGTGGGCAATAATTGCGATGTTTCTTATATTCATTAAATTGAGCTTTAAGCCTTTGACTGTTAGCTTTTTAGCACAATAAATAGGTTGTGGATAGAAGCTGACAGGTAGTTGCTGTTTTTAAGGGCGCAAAGGTACGCTAAAACGGCCGGATAGCAAGGTTAATTGTATATTATTATGCCAACAGATTACTTTTTAACTATTTTATGCATTAATCCCTGGCAATCAGGCGTACTTTCATTATTATGAACGAAAAGAAACCGGTTTTACCCAATATTTTCATTTGTATAGTTATGGACCTGGTTGGCATGGCCAGTTATATTGTTCCCGGCATAGGTGAGTTTACTGATGTGGTTTGGGCAATGCTTTCTGCAATCATATTTCATACTTTATTTGGTGGCAGGTTTGGTATGGTTGGTGCCGGCTTAAATTTTTTGGAAGAAATATTTCCTCTCACAGATATTATCCCATCTTTTACCATTGCCTGGTTTATCAGAAAACATGAAGTTGATAAATGGATAGAAAGGAATTGATGTAAGCTTTTGTAAATTGCAAGTCTGTAATTATGCCATTTCAACTTCAAGCACCATATTCACCTGCCGGCGATCAGCCGGATGCTATCCGCCAACTTACGGAAGGTGTTTTGAATGGAGAAAAGTACCAGACTTTATTGGGTGTTACCGGCAGTGGTAAAACTTATACCATGGCCAATGTGATACAGAATACGCAACTGCCTACGCTGGTCATTACACACAACAAAACATTGGTGGCTCAATTGTATGGCGAGTTCAAACAGTTCTTTCCTGATAATGCCGTTGGTTATTTTGTTTCGTACTACGATTATTACCAGCCCGAAGCTTACATGCCAGTAAGCAATACTTACATTGAAAAAGATCTTAGCATAAATGAAGAGCTGGATAAACTGCGCCTGCAGGCAACGGCTCAATTGCTCAGCGGCCGAAGAGACATCATTATTGTTGCCAGCGTAAGTTGCATTTATGGTATGGGTAACCCAACCGATTATGAAAACGGCATCATCCGTATTCAACAGGGACAGGTAATTAGCCGACAGGGATTTTTACATGCACTCGTTAATTCTTTATACAACCGTAGCGAAGGCGATTTTACCAGAGGAACATTCCGGGTAAAAGGCGATACCATCGATATTAATTTACCTTATGTAGATTTTGGTTACCGCATTACTTTTTTTGGCGATGAAATTGAAACCATTGAAACGCTGGAACTCAGCAGCGGCAAGCGTATCAGCAGTGTAGAGAATGCCGCCATCTTTCCGGCCAATTTGTATGTGGCACCAAAAGATGTGCTGCAACAGGTGGTGCATGAAATACAGGACGAAGTGGCCGCACAGGAATTATATTACAAAAACAGCGGAAAATATATTGAAGCCCAAAGGGTGAGTGAGCGGGTGAATTATGATTTGGAAATGATTCGGGAGTTGGGTTATTGCAATGGCATTGAAAACTATTCCCGTTTTTTCGACAGGAGAAAACCAGGTACCAGGCCGTTCTGCCTGCTGGATTATTTTCCAAAAGATTTTTTATGCATTGTTGATGAAAGTCATCAAACTATTCCGCAGGTAAGTGGTATGTATGGCGGCGACAGAAGCCGAAAATTAGTGCTGGTTGACTATGGTTTTCGTTTGCCTTCGGCTTTAGATAACCGTCCGCTTAATTTTAATGAATTTGAAAGCCTGCTGAACCAAACTATTTTTGTATCAGCAACGCCCAGCAAATATGAACTGGAAAAATGCGAAGGGGTAGTGATTGAACAGGTGGTAAGGCCAACCGGTTTATTAGATCCCCCGATTGAAGTACGTCCTTCTATCAACCAGATTGATGACCTGCTGGATGAAATTGACAAGCGTATAAAAAAGGGCGACCGGGTTTTGGTAACTACCCTTACCAAGCGTATGGCAGAGGAAATGACCAAATACCTTCATCGTATCGATATAAAATGCAAATACATACACAGCGAAGTGGATACGCTGGAAAGAATTGAAATTCTTCGTGAATTGCGGCTGGGTGTAATTGATGTGCTGGTTGGCGTAAACTTATTAAGAGAAGGATTGGATTTACCCGAAGTTTCGCTTGTTGCCATTTTAGATGCCGATAAAGAAGGCTTTTTGCGTAATGAAAAAAGCTTAACGCAAACCGCAGGCCGTGCTGCCCGTAATGTAAATGGCCTGGTAATTTTTTATGCTGATAAGATGACCGAAAGCATGCAACGCACTATTGACGAAACTAATCGCCGCAGGGAAAAACAGATTGCTTTCAACATTGAACACAATATCACACCAACAACTATTATCAAAAGTACCGAGCAGATATTTGCGCAGGGCTCGGTGCTGGATGTAAAAGGATACGACCCCTCAAACCCTTACTCATTGGCCCCTGACGGTGAACTGGTAAATGTTGCAGCAGAAGATCAGGCAGTTTATGCAACCATTCCACAATTGGAAAAAGCCATTGGTAAAGTAAAAAAAGACATGACCAAGGCTGCAAAGGATATGGACTTTATGGAAGCCGCCCGGCTACGGGATGAAATGTTCCGCATGCAGAAAGAGTTGGAAGGAATGAAAAGTTAGTATCAGCTCTCCGTTGGCCACCAGTCGTTCCCAAACATATCTTTAAAACCACAGGTCAAGCCATAAGGCATTTGCACAGGCTCCATTAATGATACTGATCCGGCGGCTATCGCTTTTTTATAAGTATCTGCCACATCATCTACATAAATAAAAATACCGGCAGGCCTGGCCTCAAATTCAGGGGTAACATCGG
>JAOAUI010000245.1 GCA_030157685.1 Ferruginibacter sp.
AGTTCTTCAATATGCACCGGTTCGTAACCTAAAAACTTTTCACTTAATGCATCCATACCATTTTTGCCATCGGGCTCAATTACATAATGGGCAAGCATGCTGTCGAAAGTATTACCGGCAATTTCAATGCCCTGCCATTTCAGTATCAGCATGTCGTATTTAATGTTGTGGCCAACCCAGGTTTTGGATGCATCATTAAAAAGCGGTTTAAAAAACTGTAACCTGCGTGCCGTTTCTTTTTCATCTGCAGGGCAAAAAACATAGAACCCTTCCCCGGCTTTAACAGAAAAGCTCATCCCAACTATTTCGGCTTCATTGGCATCAATGCCGGTTGTTTCCGTATCAAAACAAATCTCATCAAAAGCCGATAAATATTTTACCAGGTCATTTATTTCAGCATCGGTTTGCACCAGGGAATAATCATGCGGCGTGTTGTTGATGTTTTTATCAGCGGAAGGTATTTGATCTTCGTTTTTAATTTTTATTTCTACAGCTTCGGGTTGTTCAATAATATTTCCAAAAAGATCCATTTGGGCTGTAACCGTTTTTTTCGGCTTTACTTCTTCAGTACCATTCCACGATTCGGCTGCGCCATCAATATCATCGCCTAAAATTCTTTTGCCTAAGGTCTTGAATTCCAGCTCTTCAAAAATTTCTTTTAATGCCGGTTTGTTCATTTCCTTAATTAAAAAATTCTCTTCATGAAATTCAACCGGCACATTTAAAATAATGGTGGCCAGTTTTTTACTCATGATGGCCATTTCTTTTCCGGCCCGTACCTTTTCGCCCAGGGCGCCTTTAATGTTATCGGCATTATCTAAAATGTTTTCCAGCGTGCCATATTCTTTCAGCAGCTTGGCAGCAGTTTTTTCGCCCACACCTTTTATGCCGGGTATATTATCTACAGCATCGCCCATCAAACCAAGCATATCAATCACCTGGTCCACATTAGCAATATCCCATTTTTCGCAAACTTCCTTTGGCCCCATTATTTCAAACTTTCCGCCCTGGTAAGGTGGTTTGTAAATCTTAATATTTTCAGAAACCAGTTGACCGTAATCTTTATCAGGCGTAACCATGTACACTTCATAACCTTCCTTCTCAGCCATTTTTGCAAGTGCACCAATTACATCATCAGCTTCGTAACCGTCAATGGCAATAACCGGAATATTCAACCCTTCAATAATTCTTTTTATATCCGGCACAGCCGATAAAATATCTTCGGGTGTTTCCTGGCGGTTGGCCTTGTAATCGGCAAAATCGGTATGGCGCTCGGTTGGCGCATGTGTATCAAAACACACGGCCATGTGCGTGGGGTTTTGATTTTTGATCAACTCAATAATAGTGTTGGTAAAACCAAACTGTGCGTTTGTATTACGGCCCTTGCTGGTAATACGTGGGTTGCGAATGAGTGCATAGTAGGCACGAAAGACCAATGCAAATGCATCTAACAGAAATAATTTTTTTGGCATGCCATAAAAGTAAAACAAATGTTGATACCAATTGCCAGGGTTGCCAACCTTTGAAGAGTTCATTTAATCTGCAACTTACTTTATGAAGGTTGGCAACCCTTAAAAACTCAAAAGCCGCTCCCTGGCAGGAGCAGCTTTTTAAGATCATTAAACTCAAATAAACAAAAACTACTTTCTTATAATTACAGACTGGTTATCTGCAGTTGGCTATCTGTTGGGTTATTGGCGGTGTTAAAACTTAATTGCCATTTTGAAATATTTGAAATATTCCAATTGTTGTTGAGTTTTGCTAATGCCGGATCTTTGGTATCGAGGTTTATGGATATTCTTTTTAAGATATCATCCTCGGCCCAGTTGCCGGTTATTTTTTGGCCATTCTTAAAAGCTATAATTTTTCCGGAGGGTTCAAAAGTGAGCATGCAGCCATCAAAAGCAGCAGTTTTATCATTCTTCGATTCTGTATATAAATTTATTTTCCAGGCTCCTTTGGTTACACGGGGTGTGGCCGATATGGCCGTGGTCATTTTATCAATTCCGGTGCAGGCGGCAAAATAAAGAATTACCGAACACTTGATCGCAAAGAGGAGTATTGGCTTTTTCATGATATTAGGATAATTGGTACCTACATAACAGAAAAAGCCTTCATATTATTGTGTAAAGCAGCGGGAAAATCAGAACCGGGTCTCAAAATAATGGGGTAACAAAGCCCTCCAGGTAGGCCAGTCATGTTTCCATTCTTCGCCCCAAACGTCCAGTTCGTAATTAATTCCCTTGCTGTAGAGTAATCCTGCAAAGGATTTGGAGGCATTTGGGTCTTCATAAGCCCCACTACCGGTAAATATGTGAAGATGTTGGCTTTTCCGTATCTGCTCTAATATACTGTGATCCTCCAGGTTTTGGATATAGTGCATTGGGCTGTTGAAATATACCTGTTCATCATAATGGCCATCGGTATATTCTGTAAGATCATATACCCCACTCATGGCAATTACACCATTGATAAGGTCGGGGCGTTTTAAAAACAGGTTCATACTATGTAAAGCACCAAAGGAAGCTCCGCAGGTAATAATTTCTGTTTCGTTAGATGTACTGTTCTTAATAAAAGGAATTACTTCGTTAAAGACATACTCATTAAACTGGTTATGACGGATAGCTTTGTGGCTACCATACATTTCTTTATTGAGCCAGCTTTCGTTATTAATACTGTTTATGGAAAAGACTTTTATTTTACCACCATTTATATACGGCGCCAGGGTTTCCATCATTTGAAAACGCTCATACTCCAGGTAATCTGCTGCGGCAGTGGGTACAAATAAAATAGCTGTGCCATAATCGCCATAAGTAACGATGGGCATTTCTTTTTGCAGTGCAGGACTAAACCAGCTGTTTAACTCTTTTTTCATAAGGCGCAAAACTAATAAATTATTTTTAAGTCGGTTTTTTATAGCACTCCTTCCTTAATCTCTGTCCACAATTCCCTGTAACAGCTTGCGGCATAACTGCTGTTGGCAAACTCCATAATGGGCGCTTTGTGTATGCCCATTTTTTCTACATCGCTCAAATAAGGAATGTAGTTCTGGAAGAAACGTTTGTCTTTGTATAGTTCCTGCATAATCTCGTTGTGCAGGTTTTTACGCAGATCGGTCATTGTGAAAAAGCACATCATTTTACTGATGTCTAAAGATTTTTCTTTAAAATAATCTTTAACCATATTGTAGGTTCGGATAGAAAGCGTGGTGGGTATAACCGGCATCAGCACTATATCTGCGGCGTTAAAAATATTTTCGCTTAGCGCACTGAAACCGGGCGGGCAGTCAATAAAAACAAAATCATATTCTTTATCCAGTTGCTTCAATATACCTTTCAGGCGGTTTTTGTTTCCCCGCATTTCATCCAGCATGATATCAAAACTTTTACTGCTGTTATCGGCCGGTATCACATCCAGCAATTCAAAATCGGTACTCAGTACGGCACTTTCCAGGTCGGCATCTTTGGTAACTAATTTTTTAATACCGGGGTGTACTTTCGGTTTGGCTTTGTAATAAAAAGAAGAAGAGCCCTGCGGGTCAATATCCCATAAAAGGGTTTTAAAACCATCGGCCGCAGCCAGGTAAGCAAAGTTTACGCAACTGGCAGTTTTGCCAACGCCACCTTTCAGGTTGTAAAGAGCAATCGTAGTCATAACATGTTGATTTTATTGATAAGGGAGGGTTAAGATAGCAAATTATTTTAAAGAATTATGTACCTTTTACAAAAACAGGGTTATGAAAATTCCTCCGCAATACAACCGGCTGATGCCTTATATGATAATCCCGGATGCTGCCGGATTCATCGTTTTTATGAAAGAAGTGTTTGGTGCTGAAGAGCAGGTTATTGTTCCCAGAAGTGAAGGTGTTATTATGCATGGCGAGTTACGCATTGGTGATGCGGTCATCATGTTTGCCGATGTTACCCCTGAATTTGAGGCCAGGCCTGCCGGTATTTTTATTTATGTAGA
>JAOAUI010000246.1 GCA_030157685.1 Ferruginibacter sp.
CTGCTGCACCTGCAATGTCATTTTGGTATGGATACCATGAGCTGGGCCAGGGCCGGAGCAGATTGTGTGGGAGTTGACCTGAGCGACGAAGCCATCAATCTCGCCAAAGAAATAAATACTGAACTAAAGCTGAATGCTAAATTTATCTGTTCAAATATTTACGACTTAAAAGAGAATGCGGAAGCACTGCGTTATTACTCCTCCCCTTTCGGGGGAGGTTGGGAGGGGGCTGATATCGTTTTCACTTCTTATGGTACTATTGGCTGGCTGCCCGACCTGGATGCATGGGCAGATATTGTTGCTCACTTTTTAAAACCCGGTGGCATATTTTATATTGCCGATTTTCATCCGGCATTGTGGATGATGGATGAAAATTTTGAAAAAGTAAAATACCATTATTTTAATACAGAAACAATCACTGAAGAAAGCTCCGGTACTTATACAGACAGGGATGCTCCCATCAAATCTACTGAGCATAGCTGGAACCATCCTTTTTCAGAAATTATAAATGCTTTGCTGAAACATAATCTGCAAATTCAGCAGTTTAATGAATTTCCTTATTCACCATACAACTGCTTTAATAACCTGCAACAGGGAGCAGATGGAATGTGGCGGATAAAAGGTATGGATGAAAAAATGCCCATGATGTATTCTATAAAAGCCGTTAAACAAGTATAAAAATATATCTTCGCAAAAAATAACTTCAGCCAATGTTACCTAAGTACAAACGAATTCTGCTAAAACTTTCCGGTGAATCTTTAATGGGCAATAAAAATTTCGGATTAGACAGTGAGGTAATTTCCCGCTATGCACAGGATATAAAATCGGTGATAGAATTGGGTGTGCAGGTGGCTATTGTAATTGGAGGCGGTAATATTTACCGTGGTATGAACGAGGCAGAAAGCGGCATTGAAAGGGCACAAGGAGATTATATGGGTATGCTGGCAACCGTAATAAACGGCATGGCTGTACAAAGCGGTTTGGAAAAAGCGGGCATTTACACCAGGTTACAAAGTGCTATAAAAATGGAACAGATTGCCGAACCGTACATACGCAGAAGGGCCATGCGCCACCTGGAAAAAGGAAGGGTGGTAATTTTTGGTGCCGGAACCGGTAACCCATACTTTACTACCGATACTGCCGGCTCTTTAAGAGCAATTGAAATTAAGGCCGATGTTATTTTAAAAGGCACCAGGGTTAATGGCATTTATACAGCAGACCCCGAGAAAGACCCAACAGCAACTAAATACGAAACCATTTCATTTAACGAATGTATTCAGAAGAACCTGAAAGTAATGGATATGACAGCTTTTACCTTGTGCATGGAAAATAATTTGCCCATTGTTGTTTTTGATATGAACACCGAAGGCAATTTGCTTAAAGTGGTTACCGGCGAAAAGGTTGGCACATTGGTATCTTAATTCTTAACTGAAAAAAAAATATAAAAAGCGGCTGCATATTTATGCAACCGCTTTTTTCATCTTAACTTAATAAACCTAAAGCGTGCTGAGATAAGCCAGTATTTCGGGTAAAGATTTTTTTATAGGTACCACACGTACATGTTGTAAAGCATTTGAAGCAGGTATTTGTGTTACTGCCGATTCGTAACCTAAATAAAAATCATTGCCCTGTTTGGAAATTACAACAACTGTAACCTGTTTGCCAACCGGTAGTTTTCCGGTAATAAATTTACGGGTACTTAAATCGGCCTTCATGGCAACTACCGAACGAACATCTTTAAACACTGTAAATGCGGTGGTGTTGGCATTGGTAAAATAAGGAACTAAGTCAACCGTTACTTTTACCTTTGGGGTGGTAATATTTACATCAAACAATGTGGCAAGGCTTATCCACCGCTGTTGTTTGGTGTATATTTCATAACTCTGCGAACCCATTACAATAGTATCCAGCGAAGGGGTTGGTGTTGGCAGCCAGTTAAAATGCTGTGCATTGGTTTCATCGCCAATAAAAAAATTCATTTGAGGGTTAATGGGCAGATCAATGTAACGTATATTAATTCTTACACCGGGTGCCAGTTGCAGTACCTGTCCGTCTTTTTTTAACTGGATAAATATCTGTCCGGCTGTTACCAGCATACTGTCATTCCAGGTGCTGGGTTTATTAAGGCGTATCATATCGCCTTTCTTTTTTATCGCCATTATTTCTACCTGTACTTTGCCGGTTACCGGTTGACCGGCTGTAGTAGCGCAACAGTTTGGAGGAAAATTTACCTGTATACCAAAAGGTGTTATAACAGAGGCAATGTTTGCATTTACGGTAATACTATCAAGGTAAACAGGCTCCTGCGATAAATTGGTTTTAAGTACGGAAACGGGCATGGAGGCTGTAACCGTATTTTGCCAACTTGTATCCGGCCCGTTCAGCTGTCCCGGATCGGGCACAAAAATATCAACATCTTTTTGACAGGCGTTTAACAATAAACCACCGGCAAATAATATCAATATGAACGCTTTCATTTTCATCACCATTTATTTAATAATTCCTTACAATTAACAGATGCTTTCTGTTTTATTTTTGCTGCCTCTGTTTTAAATCAAGCCTTATTCCCAGCCTTAAACCGGCAGTTTGATATTTTTGTTTTAATGTAATACTCTCTTTATTCATCTGCGAAAGATTATACCGGAAATAAGGCTCGGCCATTACATGCAGCCTGTCGTTTAGTTTGTAATAAACCGATACAGCACCCATAAAACCTATACCCACATTGGTTTTAAACTGGTAAGGAGAGGAATTTTTTCCGGTAGTAATGCTCACCGGGTTTCCCGAAGCATCCAGCACATCGCCTTTTTGCCAGCTGTAAATATTGATAACGGGACCGGCATTTATATTGGCGTGCCACTTACCGTTACCCAATTCATAACCAACTACTATCGGTATATCAATACTGCGGTACCTGTTGATGGTTGTTTTGTAACGGGAACCGGTTGTGGTATAACTGCCAACGGTATCGCCATTGGCATTAATGATATAGGTAACCTGCACAATATTGCCCTGGTTAAAAGTAAATTTTTCATTTATCTGGCTGTAGTTTACACCGCCACGCACACTCATAGAGTTGTTAAACACTTTGGTATAACGTACACCGGCACTAAAGCCCGATTTAAAACTGGTGCTTTCTTTTCTTTTTTGCAGGTAGGCCGAGTTGCCGGTATCCTGTAAACTCCGGAAAGCATAATCGGGCCCGGCATAAAATTCAAAATATTTTTTATTACCCGATGCGTCTTTTTCAAATGTAGGGCAGCCGGGTAAAAACACAACCGGGTTAAAACGTAGTGGTTCCTGTTTTTTTCCTGTCTTACGTTTTTCAGTAAATTTCTCTGCGTTGTAAGTAAGTCGTCCAAGCAGGGTTCCGCCTGGTTCCATGTATTCATCTTCTTCCGGTTCAGGCGCAGTGGTATTAACCAAAACATTTCCCAGGCCGGTATAATATTTTTTATTGTCTCTTGCCGGGGGTGCTGATGTGGCATCTGTTTCAGGCGCAGGGCTGGTAATAAATGCTTTTGTATTTCCTTTAGAAGAAAACAGCGGGTTGGTATTTGCTGTAATATCATCTGA
This sequence comes from Ferruginibacter sp., assembly GCA_030157685.1. GTDB lineage: Bacteria > Bacteroidota > Bacteroidia > Chitinophagales > Chitinophagaceae > Ferruginibacter. The sequence goes on from JAOAUI010000246.1 coordinate 3,577, forward strand.
AGCTGGCTGTGTGCCTGCCGCAGCCGTTGTGCCAGGATTGAGTTGCAGATCAACTGCGGGTTCAATTACCTGGGCCGCATCTATATCTGATGAGCCGGTAAGTTTATTTTTTTGTTTTTTACCATCAGCCTCATTTAATGTAATATCTTTTTTTGCAGCAAAATCATTACCATAATAAAGCCAGGCACCGCCGCTGCTTAATGCAATGATAAGGCCCAGCAGTAGTAATTTGTTCCGGTTGTTAAACATCGAAACCCAAAAACCTGCTGGTCTTTTTTTATCTTTTTCAGCAATTATTTTTTCCCAGATGCGTGGGTGTACATCGGGTGTGTAATTGCTGAATTGATCTTTTATATGTTCATCAAACTGCCGGTTACTGTTCATACCGC
>JAOAUI010000247.1 GCA_030157685.1 Ferruginibacter sp.
TCTTTGCTGATGAAGCGTTTTAGTTTGATGATATTTCTTCTTATTAAAAACACCACACAAACCGCCAGTACGCCTACGGCCAGTATCTCAAAAAAGTTAATGAGGAAAGTATATAAGCTGCCGATATAGGGAAGAAACAAACGGTGTGTGCCCAGCATGCCATCGAGTACAATCTCCAGCACTTCTACATTAATGATGATGAAGCCTGCATAAATTACAAAGTGCATTAAAGCCACCAGGGGATTGCGGAACATTTTCTTTTGTCCGAAGGCGAGGAGGATCAGATTTCTCCAGCGTTTGGATGGGTTGTCGCTGAGGTCTTCGGCTTTACCTAAAAAAATATTGCGGCGGATGGCAAGGATGTTTTTTGTAAACAGCCAGGTGGCGGCTACTGCAAGTGCGATGAAAAGTATTTGTGGTATGATGTGCATCGTTAGAGATTGTGGCGCTAAGATAATACGTTAATCCGTTAATTGGTTAATCCGTTAATTGGTTAATCCGTTAATTAGTTAATCCGTTAATTAGTTAATCCGTAGGGCTTTATTGTTAGTAGAGCTTTTACTTATTAAAAGTGGCCCACGGATTAACGGATATACGGATTAACGGATTAACAGTTATTCGGATTAACAGATTAACTCTTAAATTCGTGGTATAATGGAACAACGTAAACAAATACTTACCGCCGAAGTGGCCGATAAAAAACTGCGCCGCATGGCATTGCAGGTGGTAGAAGAGAACTATACCGAAACACAACTGGTGCTGATTGGTATTAAGAACCACGGTACCGTAATCGCTGAAAAGATAAGCCAGTACATAAAAGAAGTGTTTACCGGCGAAGTGCTGGTGACGGAACTGAGCATGGACAAAAAAAATCCACTGACTATCAGCTTAGATACCGACATGGATTTTAATGGTAAAATAATTGTGCTGATTGATGATGTGGCCAACAGCGGCCGTACCATGCTATATGCTTTAAAACCTTTGCTGCAGCAGCTTCCTAAAAAAATACAAACGCTGGCACTGGTGGAAAGAACTCACAAAACTTTTCCGGTGGATGTGGATTATGTGGGGCTATCGGTTTCTACAACTGCCGATGAACATATTGTGGTGGAAGTGGGGGATGGGGAAGTTGTGGGGGCGTGGCTGGATTGACTGATTTGATGGTTAGTTGATTTGATAATTTGATGATGAAAGCATAAATGATCTAAAATCCAATCGCTTTTACTTTAAAACTTCCGTTTGAAAATTCCAGTGCCGGCATGGGGATTTTTACAATATTGAGTAAACGGAAAGCAAGTTTCAACCCTTTTTTATTGGTTTTTATTTTTGTCAGGTCAATATCGGGCGACAGGTACCATTGGCGGTAACGTTTGATATCAGTGCGGCTGAAATTGATATTGCCATTTACATCCTTGCCAATGTTTTCATTGGCACCAAACATGCCCTCGGCACCGGTTCCTACAGCAATATTTAACCATTTGGGCCATTTGCTTTGCGGAAAGAAAGAACGAATGTTGGCACTGAGCCAGTAAGTTTGCCCGTTGTAATCTTTTAAAAAACGTTCGGCTGTGCTGGTGCCAAAAATTTTATTGCTGCGCTGATTGAGTGTTGGGTCGTTATAGCTTTTCCGGTGAAAGGAAAATTTGAATTGAATGCGTTGTTCGTCCCAGGCCAGTTCCTGTGCAATGAGCATACCGCTGCCGATGAAGTTGGCACCAATATCTCCCCAGCTCCAGCCCCATTCGGCACTGTAGGCGTCCAGTACTTCAATTACGGTGTGATATACCGGGCCGCTTAAACCGCCATACCAGATGCGTTTTTTACGGCTGATACCGGTCCAGCGCCAGAGCTCCATGCTGGCAAGGCTTTCGGCATATACACCGTAAGCGTGGCCGATCTTATCCATGCCTTTCCATTCGGGCATATCATTAAATACATGAAAATTGCTTTGCGGATAATTTTTGTACCAGGCAGCGTAGAGGCCGCCCAGCGCAGCGCCGTAGCCGATGATGTTGGTGGCGGCGATGATCTTTACACGATTGCGATTCGGCCCCATCCTATCCTTCCCCGAAGGGGAAGAGAAACCTGGGAGATTATCGGGGAGATCGATTCTTTTTGTTTGTTGTATTGCTGAGTCTTGTGCAAAAGATGAATAAGTAAATAAGACGCTGATAAAAAAGCTGAATAAAGATTTCAGAGTACAAGAGTGCGACGCCGCCGAAGATGAATTATGTACAGAGGTTGGGTTCATAAAAAACAAAAATAAGCATAACGGCTGTTGTTATTGTCGATGGGTAAGATTTACGGATAAGTTAATAAGGAAGATTTAAAACTTAGGGGTTACAGCAACGGGCATTTTTTTGCCGTAGATAAGTGAATTGACCTGGTTCTTTATAATATCATGGGCTATATCGCTGACTATTTGCCCACCAATGGTTTGCTTATTTCTTCTTTCCCATTCCCTGTTTCGGGCTTCTGCCTGGGCTGCATTTAAAGGAAAGTTGGGCCAGTACACCAATTCATGCTTTGATGGTTTTATATATTCTGAAAGTAAAAGATTAGACTTTAATGGTTTTTTAAAAGCAGCAGATAAAAGCGGGTTTATCAAGGGGTATTTTCCAGCTACATTAGCTTCATAAATCTGGGCAGATGCAGCTATTGAAAATGAAAAGATAAAGCCAATTGTCAGCATTGGTTTCAGCAAAAAATGGTTCAAATATTTATTGCAACCTGAAAGCATATATCAAAGCTAATTATTTTACTTTTATGAAGTACGAATAATTTATTTTTGAAGACATAAATTAAAAACGATGGATGCTATAACACAACAGAAAATTGATAAATGGCTTAGCGGTAATTACGACCAGGCTGTAAAAGATGAAATAACGGCTTTGCAAAAAAACGACCCTGCCGGACTGGAAGATGCATTTTATAAGAACCTGGAATTTGGCACCGGCGGACTGCGTGGCATTATGGGCATTGGCACCAACCGTATGAATAAGTATACTGTTGGTATGGCTACACAGGGTTATGCCAATTATTTAAAGCAATGTTTTACCGATGAAATAAGCGTTGCCATTGCTTATGATTGTCGCAACAACAGTAGTTTGTTTGCTTCTATAACTGCCAATGTTTTTGCCGCCAATGGCATTAAAGTGTATTTGTTTGAAGCGCTGCGGCCCACGCCTGAGCTGAGTTTTGCCATTCGCACATTGGGTTGCAAGGGCGGGGTGGTTTGTACTGCCAGCCACAATCCCAAAGAATACAACGGATACAAAGCGTATTGGGATGATGGCGCACAGATGGTGCCGCCGCATGATAAAAATGTAATCAAAGAAGTAGAAAAAATTGCTTCGGTAGATGATGTAAAATGGAGTGGAGGCGAAGCAAACATCATTGGTCTTGGTGAGGCGATGGATGCTGACTACCTGAATATGGTTAAAGGCCTGAGTGTTTACCCCGATGTTTGTGCGGCGCAAAGCGACCTGAAGATTGTGTACACATCTATACATGGTACGGGCATTGTGCTGGTGCCAAAAGCATTGCAGCAATTTGGGTTTAATAATGTGAATATTGTTGAAGAGCAAAGTACACCCGATGGAAACTTCCCCACAGTTGTTTACCCTAATCCTGAAGAAACAGAAGCCATGAGCATTGGCCTTAAAAAAGCTGCAGCGCTGGATGCAGATATTTTGCTGGGGACAGACCCCGATGCCGACAGGGTGGCCATTGGTGTAAAAAATAAAAAAGGCGAATGGGTTTTGCTGAATGGAAACCAAACCGCTGTGCTTGCTTTTAATTATATGATTGAGGCACGCAAAGCAAAAGGCATTGCACAGCCCAACGATATGGTTATTAAAACAATTGTTACCACCGATATGATTGATGTGATTGCCAAAGCCAGTGGTGTAGCCTGTTACAATGTGCTTACCGGTTTTAAATGGAT
>JAOAUI010000248.1 GCA_030157685.1 Ferruginibacter sp.
TATTAAAAATATTTACAGCGATAAACCGGCAGTGGGCATAGTTTTGGGCAGTGGGTTGGGCAGCTTTACTACTGAAATAAATATAGAAAAAGAAATTCCCTACGGCGATATTCCTCATTTTCCGGTAAGTACGGTGGAGGGCCATAGCGGTAAACTGATATTTGGTACATTGGGTGGTAAAAAGATTGTGGCAATGGCCGGCAGGTTTCATTTGTATGAAGGGTATTCATCAGACCAAACGGTTTTTCCGATAAGGGTTTTAAAATTTCTGGGCATTGATACCTTACTGGTGAGCAACGCAGCCGGTGGTGTTAACCCTTCTTTCCAGGTGGGCGATTTAATGATCATCACCGACCATATCAGCCAGCTTGCACCCAATCCGTTGATAGGTAAAAATTATAAAGAATTGGGCCCAAGGTTTCCGGATATGAGTGAGCCGTATAAGAAACATCTGATACAAAAAATGAGGGATATAGCTGCTGAAAAAAATATCAAATTAAGAGAGGGTGTTTATGTGGCAGTTACCGGTCCTACTTTTGAAACCCGTGCCGAATATAAAATGATACTTACGCTCGGCGGCGATGCAGTAGGCATGAGTACGGTGCAGGAAGTGATTACAGCTGTACACATGGGCCTGCCTGTTTTTGCCATGAGCGTGATAACCGATGTTGGTATTCGTGAAGAAGAAAATGTAATAACCCATGAAGAGGTTTTACAGGCGGCTAAAGAAGCTGAACCAAATTTCAAGGCATTATTTTGCGAATTGATTGCACAATTATAAGTATAGATTGATGAAGCAGATTATTGCCCTTATCATATTGGTTTTTAATTTTCAGTTTGCCCATGCACAGGAGCCGGATGTTCTTAACCAGATTGGCGGAAGAATTAAAAATATTGGTGGTGGAACTTCCGGTAGTAAAGACACGATCGGTTTTGTACACCGGGATGATAAAAAAGATTCGATATCCATTACGTATAAATATCTTGATTCAATCCGCGGCATTCCCTTTGATTCATCCATCAACGACTTCGATAAATATTTTACAGTTCCTTCATCTTATATATACCTGGGTAATAATGGTGCAGCCGCTTATTCCTTAATTTATAAACCCAGTGCTAAACCCGGTTGGGATGCAGGTTTTCATGCATTTGATATTTACCGGTATACTTTGGAAGAATCAAAATTTTATAAAACCAACAAGCCTTTTACACAACTGAGTTACCAATTGGCTTCGGGTAAAGAGCAGGTTATCAGGGCGCTTCATACGCAAAATCCCAGGCCAAACCTGGGTTTTGGATTTGATTACCGCCTGGTAAGTGCCCCGGGATTTTTTACAAATCAAAATACAAACCATAAAAGTTACCGGCTGTTTGGTAATTACCAGGGCAAAAGAAAAAGGTATGCAGCATTTATGATACTGGTAGGTAATACAATTAAAAGTTCGGAAAACGGAGGCATACGGTCTGATTCTTCATTGTCTGATCCCAATCTGAAAAAAAGATTTTCAATTAAAGTAAATCTTGGCAATGAAAATAATTCCGAATTCACACCATTTAGTTCAACTATTATTACCGGCAATGTTTATAAAGACTTTACCTTTTTTGTACGCCAAACTTATGATATAGGTAAAAAAGATTCTATAGCTGTTAACGACTCTACAACCGAGTATTTATTTTATCCAAAGCTGAGGGTGCAGCATAGTTTTACCTACAACACTTACAATTATTTGTATAGGGACAACAAAGCGGATTCCGCCATTTATAAAAACTGGTACGATACCATTGTGAAATATGGACCAGACAGTTTTTTTGTAAAAGAAAAATGGTCGGTGATGAGTAATGACATTACTTTACTCCAGTTTCCCGATACAAAAAATCCGGGCCAGTTTATTTCTGCGGGGGTAAAGTTTGAAAATATTAAAGGGGAGTCCATCACCGGAACTAGAAATTTGTACAACTTCATAATTCATGGCGAGTACCGCAATAAAACCCGCAATAAATTATGGGATATACTTGCCAAGGGAGAGTTTTATGTGAATGGATTCAATACCGGCGACTACAGTGCTTACGCAACTATTGCCCGGCATATTAATAATAAGTTGGGAGATATACGGTTGTTTTTTAAAAATGTAAACCGTACACCTTCTTTTATTTTTGATAATGCTTCCGGTTTTAATTTTAATAACCCGGGCCGCACAAAAAAAGAGAATATCATTTCATTTGGTGCCGATGCAGGCAACCGGTTTATCAACCTCGGGTTTAAAAACCATATCATTACCAACCTGGCTTATTTTTCCGATTATTATCATACAGCACAAAGCAGTAAGATCATTAACCTGTTGCAGATCTACGCATCTAAAAAAATAAAACTTACTAAAAGATGGAATCTGTATGCCGATGTCACCTTTCAGCAAACAGATGGCAGCGCACCGGTAAAAGTACCTTTGCTGTTTACCAGAACCCGATTTGCCTATGAGGGGGTGTTCTTTAAAAACCTGAATTTAAGTACCGGTTTAGAAGCCAGGTATTTTACACCGTTTGAGTCTTATAATTATTCTCCGGTGATGGGGCAGTTTACACCGCAGGATACATTTAAACTGAAAAACCTGCCTGATATTTCAGCCTTTTTTCATTTTCGTATCAAATCATTTTCCGCATTCATCAGGGCGGAAAATTTGAATACCGTAAGCTTTTCCAATGGCTTTGGTTTTACCAACAACAATTTTGCGGCACCGCATTATGCTACACAGGGCTTTATATTGCGTTTTGGTATTCGCTGGGCCTTTGTAAATTAATTGTAAGGTGGGCAATTGAGGGAGATGTTAAAATTTAGTTTCCCTGATATTAATCATTGCATTTGCTTAATTCAGTTGTAAATTTGTGCCGCAGATGAAAAAGATATATATCGGCATATTGGCGTTTGTTTACATGGCTGTTTCTTCGGGAATTGCTTTGGAACTGCATTATTGCATGGGCGATAAAGCCGGTGTTGATCTGTATGGCTCTTCATCAGATACCTGCGGTAAATGCGGCATGACAGAGAAGGATACCGGTTGCTGTCATGATGAGTTTAAGTTTTATAAAATAAGCGACTCCCACAAAACGGTCTCAAATAATATTGATCTTACAGCTCCATCAGTTGCTGTGGTGAATGATTTTTATGTTTACAACTGGCAGATGCCCGACAATACTGCTTTAACAGCAGTTAATAACCACTCTCCACCAGATTATACAGGCCCCTCAGATCGTATAATGAATTGCGTTTTCCGGCTATAGAATTGATATTGAATTTGTACAGTACTAAGTATGCTTAGTGTTGTGTATGCTATTTGCATATTTATTTATTCAAAATCAAAATTTTTATAAAATGAAAACAATATCATTATTTGCTGCAATACTATTCAGCATATTCACCATCAACACATCTACAGCGCAAACAGCCAAGACCGAAACCATTAAAGTATGGGGCAACTGCGGCATGTGTAAAACCACTATTGAGAAAGCTGCAAAAAAAGCCGGTGCAAAAACAGCCAACTGGAATGAAGACAGCAAAGAACTGAAAGTTTCTTATGCAGAAAATAAAACATCTTCTGCAAAGATCCAGGAAGCGATTGCAAAATCAGGTTACGATACACAGGATTTTATAGCCATAAAATCAGCTTACGATAATTTACCCGGCTGTTGCAAATACGACAGGAAAGAAGCAACTGCTTCTGCAGCATCATTTGCCTGCCCTATGAAATGCGAAGGAGATAAAACCTATGATAAGGCGGGCAAGTGCCCAAGTTGTGGTATGAATTTAAAGCAGAAAAAAGAACCAATGAAAATGGAGGCAATGAATATGTACAGTTGCCCCATGCATGCAGATGTTACCAGCGCCAAACCCGGCAAATGTCCTAGTTGTGGTATGG
>JAOAUI010000249.1 GCA_030157685.1 Ferruginibacter sp.
TAAAACCCTTTATGATTGGTATTAAAGAACTGCTTTACTTTAAAATATTTAACCGTTGGGGAGAGCTTGTTTTTGAAACCAAAAGCATTACCGAAGGCTGGGATGGCCGCTACAAAGGCAACCACGTACAATCCCACACGCTGGTATGGATGCTTCAGGGCATTGGTGCCGATAATAAAGTTTATAATGCCAAGGGGAGTACTGTCTTAATCAGGTGATAGTAGAGAGTTGAAAGTTTATAAGCGTTGTTCAATAGTTTATACTTTCAGTATGAAACTGCTAACTTTCAACTTTCAATTATCAACTTTCAATTAAATGCCCCGTTACTTCATCATCAACAAGCCCTTCAACATGGTATCGCAGTTTGTAAGTACGCATAATGTGCGGTTGCTGGGCCTTCTTGATTTTGATTTTCCGCCGGGCATACATGCTGTGGGCAGGCTGGACAATGATTCAGAAGGCCTCCTTATTCTTACCACCAATAAAAAAGTAACAAGGCTTTTGTTTTTGGGCGATGAACCTCATAAACGTACTTACCTGGTGCAGATAAACAATACCCTGAGTGATGAAAATTTAAAGCGCCTGCAAACCGGCATCAACATCCGCATAAAAACCGGTGTACATTATACCACCAGCCCCTGCGATGTACGTGTGGTAACCAATCCCGAAGAACTCTATGATTTAGGCGAAAGGTTAACAGCCTGGCCGCCCTTTACCTGGCTGCTGATGACGATTACCGAAGGCAAATTTCACCAGGTGCGTAAAATGATTGCCGCCACCGGACATAAATGCAAGCGGCTGATACGAATAAGTATTGAAGACCTGGAACTGGATGGATTGAAGGCGGGTGAAGTGAGGGAACTGGAGGAAGTGGATTTTTTTGCCAGGCTGAAGATTGAGGAATATTAATTAAGATTTTATGAATTGCTTTACTAGAAAACTAACATGAAATTTTATTTATTGGGTAGACTTAATATGTCGTTTACAGAAATAGCAGCCGCTTTAATAACTGTTGTTATTTTACTAATTGCAGATTATTGTATAACAAAATTCAGAAAAAATAAAAAAGGAAACAGGTAAAGTTGATAAAATTTTATATCCCACAGATTTTTGTTTATTTTGATTACTAATATTACTTTGAGAGAGGAAGAAAATAAATCTTTTTGAACTTTCATTTTTCAACATAAAAACAAACAAATGAATTTGGCAGTTCAAACAGCAAAACATTTCAGAGATGTTCATTTTGGCGGAAACTGGACTTCAGCAAATCTAAAAGATACACTCGCAGATGTAAGCTGGCAACAGGCTGTAACAAAAGTTCATTCTTTTAATTCCATTGCAGCACTTGTTTATCACATGAATTATTATGTAAGTGCCGTGCTGAAAGTATTACAGGGGCAGCCACTTACTGCCAGCGATAAATTTAGTTTTGATCTTCCGGCAATACAGTCTGAGGCCGATTGGCAAAATTTACTGCATAAAACCTGGGCAGATGCCGAAAACTTTGCAAGACTGCTGGAACAGCTGCCCGAAAGCAGCTTTGGCGAAATATTTACCGATGAAAAATACGGCACTTACTATCGGAATATGCACGGTATTATTGAACATATTCATTACCATCTGGGACAAATTGTGATCATAAAAAAATTGCTTACACCCGATAAAAATAATTAATGTACTGCTTATTAGCTATTTATAAATATTTTACAGCTTATTAACTTTCTTATTTGTTTCAATTGCCTGTAAAACCTTAAGTTTGCTTTAAACCCACCCCTAATGGAATTAAAGTATGTAAAGAATATTCAGTTTACCAAACTGATAAAATGCGATGGCCAGCTGAAGGAATTCAATTTCAGAAAACCCAATGGCAAACAGGAAGGCCCGTTTACAGTGGATGTAATTGATGCAAAAGCAAACCGTATCATTTTCAATATGGAAATGAAGGACAGTACCTGGAAGATTACAACCGAAACATTACCTGTCTGGATAACGGAAAGCGAAACTGCTTTTCATGAAATGATTGAAGAAGAATTTAAAGCAGATTAGTTAAACCCCACATATTTTTAAATTAAAAAAGCTTTTGTTCTTATGTAACAAAAGCTTTTTTAATTATAGATGCTTAATATTATTATTGAAATTCGGCAACAACAGTAATTTTTGGTTCTTTAGATACTTTGCCAGCAGCAATTGCGCCACCGTTTACATTGTAATCTTCCAGTTTAATACTGAAATCGGAAGTAGCTTTTACTGATTTACCTGCTACAGTTATGGTTCCTTTTGCTTCAGCGGGTTTGGTAACTCCGTGAATGGTAAGGTCGCCGCTAACAGTAACTGCATAAGTTCCATCCTTATTAAACTTTACATCTTTCAGGTTAACAATACTTCCCTTAAAAATTGCAGTTGAAAACTGATCACTATCCATCCAGCCTTTGCTGTTAAAATGCTCCTGTATTTTTGGGTTTGAAAATGCAAAGCTTTTTATGGCAGCTTCAAAAGCTATGGTACCGCTTTTTGTATCAAGCGATGCAATCACTGTTTTGTTTTCGGCCCTGGGTAAAGCATCAATGGGCGTTGTTGCATCAAAATTGATAACAGCCGATGTAGTTGTTTTCTTTTGTGCAAACAGTAAACCTGCTGCCAGTACCATTGCTAAAGAGAGAATTGTTTTTTTCATTTGGTTGTTTTTATTTTAGATTTAAAATTTATTATTAACAGCACAACGTTTAAATGTAATGTATTCAGCCTCCAGAATGCTGCTGAAAGCTCCGTTGCTGCAGCTTCCTTTTATTGATACCTGCTCCCCTTCCTTCATTGCTTTAGCTTCTGCAAGGTGTTGCTGCTGAAAAGCAAAAATTATATAGGCTCCGTTTGTGGTATCAATCATTTTAATATTGGCAGTAGTATCTGCCATTTCAATGGCCGATACGGTTCCGTTAACCACAATAATTTTTTCTGAGTATTTTTTATTGGCCGCAGCCATATCCTGTTTAAACTCTTTAATAAAATCCATGGCATTTACCGTAAAATCAGCTTTTACTGTTGCGGTATCATCATACTTAAGGTTAAACAGGTAGTAAATAACCAGTACCCCGGCCAGTAAAACCACCCCCAAAGCAATCAGCCATTTTTTATACCGCTTCATTATAATTGATTTTATACAGGCACGCCTAGTAAGTAAAGTACAAATATACAGTGTTTAAACATTGAATGAGCAGGCAGGGCAGTTTCTTTATCCAGAAACCTGTTAATTTTTTGTTTTCAATGTTTTAGCAACAGGTAATCTTAATTTTACACTGGTTTAATTTGGCAGGTATTTTGTTAAAGCTCTACTGGTAAACAGGTCTTTATATTAAAAACCCGATTGTTACACCTGATTCTTATTTTCGCAATAAATAAATTTTTGAAACTTCATATACATACATGTACCTGCTATTTTCTTAAACCCGTTGTTTTAACCAGTTGTATCTTGTTATTTACAACCTTGGTTAAAGGCGGCACACCGGTTTACCCGGTTGTATCGGACAAAGTAACTTCTACCCAACAACAGGCCATTGAATATGTTGAGAAGATCAACAAATTAAAAGCCAGTTCGCATTGGCCGAATATCAAGCCTGCCTTATTTCTTAAAAACCTGAAAAATAATATTCATAACATCGCAAGTATTTATCCTGGCAAGGGTACCAATTTTTGTGGTTATGGTGCATTAACGTATTTGTTTTTGCAGGATGATCCACTGGGCTATGCTACCCTGCTGCTGCAACTTTATGGTGAAGGAAAAGCAACATTCAGAAGCGTTACATTCAACCCCTCGCCCGCCATAAAACCGGAAGCCGGAGAACTGAAATATAAAGGCCTGCTTGATATTAACCCGGCAGAACAGATGTGGTATTTAACCCTTGCCGATCATTA
>JAOAUI010000250.1 GCA_030157685.1 Ferruginibacter sp.
ATCACCTGCCCGTTTTCAATACCGGCAGGAATAGTAATGCGGATATTTTTACTGTTAACTGTTAATGTTTGCTGATGGGTAAGCAGGGCATCTGTTAAATTCAATTTCAGTTCAGCATTATAATCCTGTCCACGGAATTTTGCCTGCCTGCTGCTGCCGGCACCACCAAACATAGAATCAAAAAAACTGGAGAAATCACCGCCTTCTGCATTTTCATAAAACTGCTGCTCTCCGGTATTTTGGTATTGTTGTCTTGATTTTTTTTGTTGCTCAAACTGGTCAGCATGTTGCCAGTCTTTTCCGTAGGCATCGTACTTTTTTCTTTTCTCTGTATCACTTAATACTTCATTGGCCTCATTAATTTGCTGAAATTTCCGGTGTGCTTCTTTGTCATTTGGATTGAGGTCAGGATGATGCTGCCTGGCTAATTTCCGGTAGGCTTTTTTTATATCTTCTTCTGAAGCTCCTTTTTCAATGCCTAAAATTTTGTAGTAGTCAATAAACTCCATAATTCAGCATTTTATTTATGCAAAGATACGCCAGACTCGTAGTTGAGCAGTTTAAAGTTTTCAGAATTCTGAATTAGAAGTCTTACATTTTTATTCAAACAAGCCCAGTTGCAGAGACCTGCTAACCTCTGTTGTTGCATGTTTACCTGTATCCTGGCTGATTGTAAATATCTCAGTAGCCTGGTGCCGGTGTGCAATGGCAATAGTAATGCCATTTGCATATTGGTTAAATAATGATTCAACCATTTCGGGTGAATTATTTTCTTTTGACAAATGCGAAAGTAACAAATGCGAAAGGTTAGGGGAGCGGTGTGTAATAAAAAGCTCAAGTGCTTCCTTATTGGATAAATGTCCTTGCCCGCCACGTATCCGGTTTTTTAAATGAATGGGATACTTTCCGTTTTCAAGCATCGTTTCATCATAATTAGATTCTAAAAAAACGGCATGGCATTGTTTAAAATGATGAATCACTTCTTCGCAAACCGTTCCAATATCGGTTAACACACCAACTGTTATCCCATTGCTGCTGATTATAAAACTGTGCGGATCTGTTGCATCGTGGTATTTTACAAATGGCATGATATCTAAATCGCCAACTGTTATACTTTCTTTTGCAGTAAAGGGTTTACTCAGGTGGCTGATAAGCCTGGGGCCATGTTTGGCTGTTTTAGTGGTAATGTAAACAGGCAAGCTATACTTATTGGCCAGGGTAGATATGCCTTTAATATGATCTCCATGTTCGTGCGAAACAAATATGGCTTTTACAGTCTTCATGTTTAGGCCAAGCTGCTTCATCCGCTTTTCTGTTTCCCGGCAGCTGAGGCCCACATCAATTAAAACAGCATCGGTTTTGGTTCCTACATAATAGCAGTTGCCATTGCTGCCCGAGTTTAATGAAGTAAAATATAATGCCATGATTACTGCAAAGAAAAACAATTATTACTTTAAGTCTGTTTTGAATTTTTATTAAAGAAAAACGCCACCATTTTGTTTACAAAATGAGTGGCGTTATTTATAAAGAACCATCTACATAGGGGTCAATATTTTCTATCCATTCCTCCTTCTTTCTCCCGACCTGTTTCCCCGCTGGTTATTATCATTACCGGGCTGCACGCTTGTGCCACCGGCATTTCCACCTCTACGTTCCATTCTGCGCTGCTCAGGTGCCGGTGCAGATTGTTGCTGAGGTGCCTGCCTTTCATATCGTGGTTGCTGCTGCTGTGGTGCCGGCCTTTCATATCGCTGTTGCTGTTGCGGAGCACTGTTTTGCTGATCATTGCTTCGGTTCATCCTGTTTTCATTCTGTCTTCTGCCCGGGTTATTGTTTTCATTTGTTTGCGGAGCAGGGTTTGCATCTCTTGAAGGCCTTCTGTTTTCTATAACAGGTGGTGTTGTATTATTATTCCTGTTCTGATTTACATCCCTTCTGCGTGGGTTGTTTCCACCTTGGCCATTATTATTCTGATCGGCTTCATCCGCTTGCCTTCTGCCCGTGCGATTCATCCCATTTTGTTCTCGCCTGTTATCTCCGCCAGATGATGCAGTTGGATTATCATTTCTGTTTACATCACTTCTGCGGCGGTTATTTCCATCACCGGTGTTATTTTGATTTGCACCATCATTGTTCCTTCTGCCATTGCGGTTGTTATCATTATTGTAGCCTCCTGCATTTTGGCCTCTGTTGCGGTTCCTGTCGTTATAATCAATCCTTCTTTCCTGGATACGATTTCCCGTATATCGTTCTGCATCTCTTCTTTCGGGGCCTCTTCCGTACCTGCCAACTCCGCTGCTGCCATTATAATAATTGTTGATAACAACTGCTCTTCGGAAATTATTATTTCCATTATGTGGAACACAGTAACGGTTTACGTTGCGGTCACTGATGTAGCGGCGTGGTATAAAATTCCAGCGGTCGTAAGGAACAGAGCCAAATGAAACATTGATGTTGATGCCATAACCAAGTGGTGCCCAGCCATAATAATCATCATAACTGCTCCAGCTTACCCAGGCCGATGCCCATTCGTAACCCGGTATCCACATCCATCCGTAATATGGATCTTGTTCCCATCTGCCATAATGAAACGGCGCCCAACCCCAGTCGTAATCAGATTCCCAGCTCCAGCCATAATTGGTGTATTCCCAATGGCCATTGGTATAGTAGGGTTTAAAGCCTTCATCATTACATAACCATACCTGTCCAAACCTTGGGTTATTCATCCACCGGCCATAAGGGCTAAGTTCCTGCTGAAAAGTATTGAAGTTAACTGATACCGATACAGACTGAGCCTTTGTTTCAGCAACCGGCGTAAAACTTACGATTGCTGCAAGCAGAATAAAAGAGAGTTTTAAATTTTTCATGATTTTCATATTTAGTTACATGCTTTTATAGCAAATACAATGCTATTGACTTGTGATAATGGAAAAGGATTGTTAATAAGGAACAAATCATAGCAGTATTAACCAACGCAAAACATATGTTACAGGTTTTAACACATCAATTTTATGAACGGCGAATGTTTACAGAAATCTAATTGTACTTTTCTTTTTCAAATAAATAATGCCATGAAAAAAATTACGGTTATTCTGTTATGCGGCTTTATTACATTTTCAGCTGCAGCGCAGGATGCAAAGCAAAAAGTTGAAAGAGCCTGCCTGGATTATATTGAAGGGTTTTACGAAGGAGATACCAGCAAACTTATCAACTGCCTTAATCCGGCTCTATATAAATTTGGTTACTGGCAGGATAAGAAAACCGGCAAGTATGCTCCGGATGGAAACATGACCTGGAGACAGGCTGTTGATTATGCCAAAAGGGTGTATGAAAAAAAGAATTTTGCAAAAGCAAACGCTCCCAAAAAGGTAGAAGTGCTGGATATAATGAACACCATTGCTGCTGCAAAAGTAACAGCCTGGTGGGGTGTTGATTATATTTTGCTTGCTAAACAAAACGATAAATGGATGATTGACCAGGTACTTTGGGAAGGCCCTTTAAAGAATTAGGCAGTTCCCTGCAAATTGATACAGAATTCTGTTAGTTTTACTTTTATGATAACAACCGAACTGGTAATTGAGCAAACCAAAAAATGGATTAACGATGTTGTGATAGGTTGTAATTTTTGCCCTTTTGCAGCACAGGTAATAAAACGCAAAACTGTTTTTTATAAGGTTGAAATGGCAACAGACACAGTTACCTGCCTGGAAACATTCCTACAGGAAGTAATAAGACTTGATAATGATACGGCTATTGAAACTTCTTTTTTAATTTTTCCAAACAACTTCAAAACTTTTGACAGTTATCTTGATATGGTTTCAGTGGCTGAAAAATTGCTGAAACAAAAAGGATATAACGGCATTTATCAGCTGGCCAGTTTTCATCCACT
>JAOAUI010000251.1 GCA_030157685.1 Ferruginibacter sp.
TACAGTGGTTTATCGGGTGGCCTTAATCAAAGCTTTTGGTTGTGGAATGCGGCAATAGGTAAAAAATTCCTTAAGAATAAAGCAGGAGAATTGAAGTTATCTGTATTTGACCTGCTGAAACAAAACCAAAGTATTACAAGAACAATAACCGATACTTATATACAGGATTCACAGACACAGGTATTGCAGCAGTATTTTATGCTGACGTTTACCTACAGCCTTAAAAATTTTGGTGTAGCAAAAGCGTCAACCAATACAGAAAGAAACTTTGGAGGTGGCAGGCCAGGTGGTGGCGGTGGGTTTGTTCCCGGCTTTTAAGTAATTTTAGAGCGGACATAAAGTAAACGGTTTGAACCAAACAGAACTAGTTGTGCAACTGCAGCAGGGAGATGAAGCAGCTTTTAAAAAGCTGGTTGATGATTACCAGGTAATGGTTTATAATACAGCGCTTGGTATTGTGCAAAATGCAGAAGATGCTGATGATATTACACAGGAGGTTTTTATACAGGTTTTCAGATCGGTAAGTTCTTTTAAAGGTGATTCACAATTTTCTACCTGGCTTTACCGTATTACATTGGGTAAGGCGCTTGATCATGAAAAGAAAGCAAAACGGAAAAAGCGTTTTGGTTTTGTGCAGAGTTTGTTTGGCAGCCATGATGAAGTGGATAAGCAACAGGCAGAGTTTGACCACCCTGGTGTGAAAATGGAAAAAAAAGAAAGGGCAAATGAGTTGTTTAATGCCCTGAAGCAGATACCGGATAAACAACGCATTGCTTTTACACTGCATAAACTGGAAGGCCAGAGTTACCAGGAAGTTGCCGGGATCATGAATACTACTTTATATGCAGTAGAATCACTGATGGGCCGGGCAAAAGCAAATTTGAGAAAAGAATTAAAAAAATATTACGATATTAATATTCTCGAATAACCCGCAGGATGCTGCGCAAAAATATGCGATATGAACAAACAGGATAACATAAATAAACTGATAGAAGAAGCCCTGAACAGTGTGGATGATGCACAACGTGCAGAACCCCGGCCGTTCCTGCTTACCCGTATACATGCACGGATGAATAAAGGCACAGAATCGGTTTGGGAAAAAGCCAGCTGGTTTATAAGCCGGCCTGCCGTGGCTTTTACAGGCTTGTGTATGATTGTGCTGCTTAATGTAATGGTGGTCATGTTTAACAAAACATCAGACTCAACCACTGTTGCTGAGCAAACTGTACAAACACAGGCCGATGAATTTTCATACACGGTAGCAACTATTTACGATAATGACAATACACCATAATGATAAATAAACAAAACAGAAGCAAAGTTTTTCTTGCTATAATCGGCATCTTACTGGTTGCCAATATTGCATTGGTTTCTTTTTTCCTGTTGAAAAAAGATGATGGCAAGCGTGAAAAACGCCCTGATAGAAAAGCGATGATTTCGGCTTTTTTAAAAAATGAAATTGGCTTTGATACGATACAACTAAAACAATATGATACGCTGAGCGACAGGCATAAAGATAATATGAAGAAAATGATGGATAGCCTGCGCTCTCTAAAAGACCAACAGTTTAAAGAACTGGCTGCGGCAAATTTCAGCGATTCTGCCATGAACAGTATGGCCGGGCAGTCTGTAACGGCACAAAAAGCAATGGAGCTTCAGATGTTTAATCATTTAAAAAATATAAGATTGCTTTGTACACCAGAGCAACTGCCAAAATTTGATTCACTTTTTGGAAAAGTTTTTAGCAGAAAAGGAGGCGATGGGAGAAAAAAAGAAACTGAAAAAAAATAGCGATGGTTTTATATTGTTCTGTCGTCTAATTAAATAAGTAATAAACCTTTAAAAAATAAAAAATGAAAAAACAACTTGTATTAGCGGCAATAGCTGCCATGTTCAGCATTACAGCAGTAAATGCACAAGGTGGCGGCGGCGGACAACGCATGACACCTGAAGAAAGAATAAAATTTACCATTGAAAAAATGGCGCCATTAAATTTAGATGCCGATACAAAAACGAAAGCAGATGTTATTATTACTGATTTCGTTAACGGGCAACAAAAGGCAATGGATGAAATAAGGGCAGCCGGTGGTGACCGCGATGCGATGATGGCCAAACGTAAAGAGTTTTCTGATGCAAGGGATGCTAAATTAAAATTGATTTTTACAGAAGCACAAATGAAACAATGGAAAGATGAAATTGAACCTTCATTAAGGCCGCAAAGGCCAGCCGGCGCACCAGCTGGCGGTGGTGGAAAATAGCTTTAAAGGTGAATGCGAACAAAAGGCCCCTGCAATTAATTTTGCGGGGCTTTTTTGTTAGTAAAAATGCCCCACTTTGAAAAGCGGGGCATTCAAACCTAAAAACCAAACCTGTATAGCCAACTATCTTAAATAATTCCTTTCCATCTCATTAAACCTGCACCGGCCACCATAGCAGTGCCAAATAAAAGAATACCAACCGGCATATTTTCTTTATTTTCCATTTCATCTTTTACCTGCGGTAATAAAGTTGCGTATTGAGCCGATACATTTGTTTCTTCATCATTTTTGGCAGTGGCTTCTTCCTGCCAGTTGTTGATATTGGTACCGGTTAATACAGTTAATTCCTGCAATTCCTTTTTCCTTCTTAGTCTTAACTCCTGTAAATATTTTTTACCGGCAGCACAATTAAAATCGCCGGTGGCTGGGTGGGTGATGATATACCTTGCCTGGTAGTTTAGTGTGTTTGGTGTTACCTGGAACATCAGATCCTGCGGAAACGATTTTCTGTTGTAACGGAAATGCAATCTTGTGAAGTGAACATTTTTACTTCCATTGTCCGGCTCGTCATTATCTACATCACTGTAATCATTCCAGTCTTTACCACCAAGCCACCAAACGCCGCTTTGCACAAGATCCTGTTCGGTTGGTGGATTGCCAACGCAGGGATCGCATTTCATTTGATTGATGGGCGTTACATTCCAGGCATATTCCAGAAATGCGACACTCTTACCTTCTTTATCCCATTGATTGGTAAACAGGTTGCCATAAAAGGCGCCAAAGTTTTTTTGTACAAACAGCGGAATATTTCTGTTGCTTACAATATCTGCATTGCGGTAATTGGTACTCTCAATACGGCCCCTGCGTGTAAAAGCATAAACAATCAGATCCTGGTCGCCATCGGCATTGGCCATACCCAGGCGGATGGGCAACATAAATTTTGGTGAGTTAAAGCTGATCTGAATAGGGCGGAGAAAATTATTGTTCAGTTTTTGCTTTTCCTTTTCATTTACTTTAACCACAAAAAATTTAAGATTGCTTTTAATATAGGGGTCAAGCACTTCTTCTGCATCTGCTGGAATTTTGTAACCGTTTTCATTGAGCCAGTTTTTTAGTCCGCTGCTTTCTTTAGCACTCAGGATTAAAATATCGTATTCGCCAACAAGATATTTTGCTTCAACGGTAACAGATTTTGCCGATCTTTTAGTACCAAATGCTGATGTAACAACTACTTCATTAGCGCTTGGGGCTGCCGACATTTTATCTTCTTCCTTATTGCCATAACATGGATTCTGATCCCAATACTCCACCAGCCTTGGCGCACTGTAATCATTCAGGCGTTGAAAAATACTTTGCTCCACCACCTTAATATCATCTTTACGCAATACAACAGGCACCGGTACTACCATGGCAAAATCTTTGGTATCGCCTTTAAAATCATTGTACATGGTAATGACAGATTTGTTGCCATCTCTTACAAGAATAACCTGGCTGGTTTTGTTCTTCAGCGTTCCATCAGCTTTGCTTACATAAAAGCCGCAGAAAGAAAACAATACGGGGGATAAAACAATAAAAGCCCCGATAATTAAAAGTCTTTTTTTCATAATTATTTTTTTAGAGTTGAGGAATT
>JAOAUI010000252.1 GCA_030157685.1 Ferruginibacter sp.
TTGAAAATCAGAAACAAATCTAACGAAGTTTAAAACATAAATTATTTTCTTCTCCGCATCTTCAGGTAATCCAGGAAGTAAACAACTTTTACAGTTATTTCGTTGCTGTGTGGATTGTCAACCGCTTTTCCAAAATTTTTGAAATAAGTGGTGGTGGTGTATGGGTCAATTACAGCATTGCCACCCAGCGCATTTTTCCAGGCAATGGTAAGCCTGCTACCCAATAAAAAATCCCAGGTAAAAAACATATCAATATTAAATGTGTTGAAATTCAGGTTCAGATTGTTAAAAAAAGCAGTATCACGCCAGTATCCATCAGCTTTTAAATTGTAAAAGTTGGTGTTATACAAATAAGACCAATAATGGCGCAGGCGAAAGTTTACATTCATACGTGATGTAAAATTATACTGCCCGCTAACAATAGCAGTATTGGTTTTCAGGTTGCGCCTTGAAATTACCGGAGAGCCATCCGGATTTAAAAGCGATGAGCCATCCGGTTTTTTAACAGCGCCCCAGTTTCCTTTATCCTGAACAATATCCATACTGGTGCTTAACTGAAATTTATCGCTGAACCTGTAGCGAAGGCCCAGGTTACCATTCCAGTAAGGATCGTTGGGTAATGGAGATTCTGCTGCACCTAATTTCCAGCTTACGTATAATTTTTTACGGCTGTCGCTGCTGCCATTAATACCCAGGTAATAATAAGGTGTGCGCCTGAGGAAATAACCCGTGTAATAATTGGTATGTAGAAAATAATCCCTGTTCCAGGTTGGGCTGCTTTGAAAACTAACCGTTGCATCCCAGAAGTTTTTAAACAAAAAGAAAGCGCTTGCATTCAATTGTAATGCCGACCACGCAAATGGTTTATACAGGTATGTATTTGTAAAACTCAGTTTGTAATTATGAATCAGAAAGTGCCGTGTTGGCTTATTCATGATGTAACCAATGTTACCACTGTATTCAAATGAATTGTTGTTTAATATAAAGCCCAGGTCGTTAGGGTCGTATTTATCACTCTCTATATTTAACGATGCCCTGTACTGAATAATACCGCTTACTTTTCCAAAACCAGCGCTGGTTGTAAATCCATTTTTATTTACCTGCTTACCCCAGATGCTGCTGTAACGGCCCGAAAGTGAAAAATTATGATTGTTCTTTTTGTCAAATAACGAAAGGTCTACACTGCTTACATTGGCATTGCGGCTGTTACCCTTACGCAGCACATTGGTATTGGTAAAGCTTATAGAAGATCGGTTTTTTAATGCCTGGTCTAAAACGATGATATTATAATTGGTAAGTGGTTCGGTTAAAATACTGGTGTCGGTATTTGTCATCAGGTCGGTAATCTTTGCGTGCATTGGTGCCGAAACTGCATTAAAAACACCTATGCCCAGATTTCCTTTGGTGCGGCCCGAAAATTTTGTTGCATTGTACAACCTTGTTATACCGGGGTTCTTAACAATTTTGTATCCCGGCTTATCGCCATAATTATTTAAAACCGTAGATGCCAGTCCCGGTGCAGCACCAATTCTTCTTGAATAAAACAGACCTGCTTTATTAAACAACTCGGTACCTTCTGTAAAAAATGGCCGGTAGTCATCAAATTTAATTTCAAAGGGTGAAAGGTTCAGTAACACATTATCACTTTGTACCTGTGCAAAGTCCGGTATCAGGGTCATATCCAAAGTAAAACTTTCGTTGATGCCGTACTTTACATCCATACCTCCGCTGCGTAAAAATTCTGTAACACTGCCTTTTGCAGTTGGGGATGTTCTGAACCCTCCAGACAGGTAAGGTAAAAAAGATAAACGGGTGGGTGGCGATATATTATTGAGCCCTGTCCATACACCCCATTGATTCAACTCTCCGCTGATATTTGGATTGATGGAGTTCCATACACTGTTTTCATTTTCCTTTCGGGTAAACCGGGCAAAATTAATACCCCAATCCTGCAGGTCTTTTTTTGAAAACCTGATGGCACTTAAAGGGATTTTTATTTCGGCTACCCAGCCATCTTCCTTCATGCTGGTTTTACTTTCCCAAACAGCATCCCAGCTATGATCATAAACCACACCGCCATTGCTGGTGCCGCTTTGTGATATTTTTAAATCGCCCTGTACATTGGAAGGTGTTAATCTAAAAACAAAAGCATTTTGTTTATCGTGATAAGTGTCAAAACCAACAGTAAAAATATCTACATCCTGCCTGTCAATCATATCACGGGCTGTTAATTGCTTGCGGATATTTGAAGGATGATCGTACATATATGCCCCAACATATATTGCGGTATTATCATAAGCTATTTTTATTTTTGTATTGCGGGTAGAAATTTTACCAAAAACCGGTGAGATGGTTATGAAGTCTCCGGTTGGTTCAATAGTTTTCCAGGCTTCGTCTTCCAGGTTACCGTCTATTTTTATGGGGGTGCTTATTTTAATAGCAGGTATACTTCTAACCTGTGCATATATTACAGAGGGAAAAAGGTACAGTAAAACAAGTATAATAAGACGGCTAAGCATTTAGTGTTATCAAAGATAAATTATTATCATAGATAATATTCAACAGCACTGATTTTATTTATAATAAGTATGTAAGTTAAAGGCCGGCTCTGCGTTGCAGCTCTTTTTTTATAAGGATCAGTTCCCGCCCGGTTTGGCCCGAAACAGAACTGTTTTCCTGTGCCCGGCGCATTAAATAAGGAATAACATCTTTTATTGGGCCAAAAGGTAAATATTTACTAACCGAACAGCCAGATTTGGCAAGATTGAAAGTAATATTATCGCTCATACCATACAGCTGGGAGAAATGTACATGAGGATGATTATGGGGCAATCCTTTCTTATCAAGCAATTGCGTGGTGTATAAATTGCTGTATTCGTTATGAGAAGCTACAATCACTGCGATCTTATCAAGATGTTCGATACAAAATTCTACCGAAGCATTAAAATCACGGTCACAATTTTCCTTATCTGTCTGTATAGGTGATGGATAATTCAATGATGTCGCCCGGTTTCTTTCCTTCTCCATGTAAGCGCCCCGTACCAGCTTTATGCCAAAAATGAAATTTCTTTCAACAGCTGCCGCAAGGGAATCTTTTAAGAATTGTAACCGGTCGTGCCGGTATAACTGAATGGTGTTATAAATTACTGCTTTCTTTTTATTAAAAACATCCATCATCAACATCACCAGGGCGTCAACAGGATCCTGAATCCATGTTTCTTCTGCATCAATTAATATCCCTATATTTTTTTTATCGGCTACTTCGCATAGTTGCTGCATACGCAATCTTATCTTATGCCATTCTTCCTTTTCTGCATCGGGCAGCATCTCCACAGCCTGCAGGTATCTTTTCATCAAAGTACCAGTGGCATTATGCATGGCAGTATCCAGTTTTTCCAGTAAAGAAAAACGGGCGAAGCCTGTAACCTTAATACTCATGAACGGTATATTGGCCTGCGTAGCAGCATAATCTATCACTCTTTTAAACTCATCACGGGCATGCTCAAAATTTGCTTCTCCTTCTTTTCCTTCCACCCCATAATCCAGTATAACCTGCACTTTGTATTCCTCCAGTTTATCGGCAACTTTTGCTGTTTGTTCTAAAGTTTCGCCACCAACAAACTGTTTAAAAATAGTTTTTCTGATAACCGTTTTGGTAAACGGTATACCCCATTTAATGGCAACGGGCGTAATTTTAAGACCCATATTAACCAGCCAGGCTTTTCCCATCATTCCAAAAAGAAAATGAGCCTGTTTTAATTCTTTGTCTGATTTGGCAGCAAAAGCGTACTCTGTATTATCGAAGGAAATTTTTGTTTGATAGGTCATAATTAGCAATTCGTTGCCCGAAATTCATAAAACAAAGACGAACTGCCAA
>JAOAUI010000253.1 GCA_030157685.1 Ferruginibacter sp.
AAAATGGCGCCCCTGAATTTAAAAAAGAAGAGAGCGATGTAAGTGGTTTTTACCGTTATGTACTTATTGATAAAGACAGAGCAACAGAGAAGGATGTAAACTTCATCAGCCCGATGCTGGCTTATCCGGTGGTAAAATTCCAGGTGATCTACGCCAACAGTGATAAAATAAAAGGCGCATTGATTGGGGGTAAAGGTGAATTGAAAAGCGGGTTTACCAAAGAAGAGATTGCCAAAATTGCCTGGGATGATTATGTAAATGTTGGATATTATCCGCTCAACAGTAACATGCTGACGGTACAGGGGTTTGTTGATTATACCTGGAAAGATATGCGCCAGGAAAATGTGAGTGATTTGCCCGAAGAAAAATTTATTCAGAACATTTATTACCGCATCAGGAACCACGTATTATTCCGTGATTCCTATTTGTCAGATAAAGTGTTTGCTTATATTTTCGGTTCACTGCTTTTTCAGCGAAAAATCAGTTCCGATCTTATCATTACAACTTCCAACAAAACAGGAAAGCTCAAAGATGTTTTGTTTGATGGTGAGATAAGATATGTAATCAGGGTAAAGGATAAGTTTTACTTCAACTGTACCGATCACTCAAATCCTGGAGAACTGGTTGAAACATTACTGGGTAATGAAGCGTACATCATTAAAGAACCGGCGAAGAAAACAGGTGTACAGGAAATTACACCCATCACTCTGCCTGATGCTGCGGCAACTGATAATACAGTTCATTACGATATCACTGCACAGTACGATGCTGTTACCAACAAAATGAATGTCAACAGAACGGCAACGTATAATGGAATCAGTAAGGCAAAAGAAATTGATAATGTAGTGAAATACACTCCATACATATTTGATGATTTTAAGATTTACTTTGGTTCATCGCCCTTAGATAAAATGAGCAGCAGGCAGGCAGATGAATATTA
The DNA here is from genome assembly GCA_030157685.1 of Ferruginibacter sp. Classification (GTDB taxonomy): domain Bacteria; phylum Bacteroidota; class Bacteroidia; order Chitinophagales; family Chitinophagaceae; genus Ferruginibacter. The sequence goes on from JAOAUI010000253.1 coordinate 941, forward strand.
CAGTTCTGTTGCTGCAATTAAAGAAGAGTTTAAAACAGCCAAGCCTGAATTGGTGCAGCAGGAACTCGATAAAGAGTACAGGCAAAAAGTGAAGCATAAAAATTTTAAACTCATCAGCGATGGAAGGGCACTGGTAAGAAAACAGTTAACCGTATCAGATGAGTTTGAAATAGAAGACATGACAAAAAAAGCAGGTAAAAAAATTCTTGTGAATTTGGCCGGCTTAATGGGAACCCAACTGCAGATTACAAAAGAGGAAAGAAACAGAACCAAAGACATCCAGGTTGGATATGCAAGAACACTCAGCTGGAAAATATCAATGCCTGTTCCTGCAGGTTATACTGTTAAAGGGTTAAAGGAAATGAATATCATTATAGACAATGAGGCAGGTAAATTTTCCTGTGAAGCAAAGGAAGAAAACGGCAATATAATTTTCAGCATAGTAAAAATGTATAAGAAGAAAGATATGCCGAAGGAAAAATGGACAGAAATGCTGGCGTTTATTGATGCCGCTTACAACACAACCTTTAAATATATTTTACTTCAGCCTAAAAACTAAAGGTGCTCGATATATTCATATTGTATTACAAACGTATTCTGTAAATAGCTGAAACACGAAACAGCAGGTTGTCGTTTACTTTTTCATCATAAACATATTGCCTGATCTTTCCTGTAGTTCCTAACCTGATTCTGCGGAATAAACTGTGGCCTGCCTCAAGGTTCAATACTAAGTTTTTGCTGAGATACAGATCGGAGAAGAGGCTGAGCTGGTTATCATTAAACTGAATATATTTTCCGTTAAACAACTGGTAACTGTTGGTAACGGCTTTGAATGTTAACCCGGCATACCAGTATTTCTTTAAACGCTTTTCAATAAAGAAAGAACCGGGCAGTGTTCCCCAGATCTGTAATGTGCTGTCAACTTTATATTCCAATCCGCCAAGCGGCATAAAGAAATTGCCAAAGGCTTCACGGTTATAATACAAACCTGCTTTTACAATAAGCTTCTGATTGATTTTATAATTTACTACAACAAACCCGCCTGCCTGGAAAGAAGAGGGCAGGTTTATTTTCTCTGCATTATTCCGCAAAATCATTGTTGTGTTGATGAGAAATTTTGAATGCTGTATGGGTGTTAGCAGCGTTATTGGCAGCCCGATACCTGAAGGAAAGAAGTGATCTCTTTCCAAAGGAAGGATGGTTTGTTGATTGATACCGGGAAGGTTCACCTGCCAGTTTTCAAAATATGGGCTTAGTACCAAAGCTCCACCGGTTTTTTTAAAACGGATAGGCAGTGTAAGGCCCGCATTGAAATACTGAAATGAATTCTTGTCTTTGTTTCTTCTGATGAAACCATTATCCGGCGATTGCAGTGTGCGGACATTGAGCACATCAACATAAGGCTGGGCAAATGAAACAAGTACTGAAAAAATAAAAACTACAAAGAATAACCCGTTGCGCATAGAAAGATTTTTCTGTTAGTAAGCTTCAGGTGGTTATAGTTTCTGTAAACAGGGTTTGAAATTAAGCCATTTATAGATTACATGTTGCTTATCGCTGAAGGGCTGCGGGATGGAAGCGGTAGCTCCCGCCATCGGCGGGACTACAAGCGAACAGCCCGAACTAAAGCTGATGAAGGATTTGCAGCTAACAGCCCCAAAACTTCCTTTGTTTTCAGGCGTTTTCGAGGCTATGAAAATAACTGTGCAAAATATTTACTGTAAATCAGTGTGTTGTGAAAGTACGATAAAAAAATAGTTCTGTTTTTCTTTGGTTATATGCTTTCTGTACGGCTACCTTTGCGACCCCGTTGTTAAAACGGAATTTTTCAACAAATCCACGGGATGGCGTGGCGCCACCAGCGAAAAAGCTATTGGCGGGTAAATAAAAATTAAAAAACAATGAGTAAACTACATTTCACTACAAAGCATGCGAACGAAGCTACCGTGCAACGTAACTGGTACGTTGTAGACGGCACCAATCAAACCGTTGGCCGCATGTGTTCAAAAATTGCTGCTATTTTACGTGGTAAGAACAAAGCTTATTACACTCCCCACGTTGATTGTGGCGATTATGTAATTGTCATTAATGCCGAAAAGGTAAAGTTCACCGGTACAAAGATTGATTACAAAGAGTATCATAATTTCAGTGGTTACCCAGGTGGCCAGAAAATTGAAATTGCAAAGGATTTGCAGCGCCGTCGTCCTGAAGTAATTGTTGAGCGTGCCGTAAAAGGTATGTTACCAAAAACGATTCTGGGCCGCAAGATGTACAAAAAGTTATTTGTATATGTTGGCGAGAAGCATAACCAAACTGCTCAGCAACCAATAGAACTGAAGTTCTGATCATCAATCACTCAATTACAAAATTCCAAATAAGATATAATGGAAAAGCAAAAAAATGCAGTTGGTCGCCGTAAAGAAGCCATTACCCGTGTGTTTATCAGCAAGGGAAGCGGTAACATTATTGTGAACGACAAAGACTACAAAAAATATTTCAGCCTGGTTTATTTACAAAACCAGGTAGAAGCTCCTTTAAAAACTGTTGAATCACTGGATAAGTTTGATGTAAAAATCAACGCAACCGGCGGTGGTATTAAAGGTCAGGCTGAAGCAGTAAAGCTGGGTATTGCCCGTGCATTGCTGGAAGTAAATGCTGAATATCGTCCTGTATTAAAAGCTGCAGGTTTATTAAAGCGTGATCCCCGTGGTGTAGAACGTAAGAAATTTGGTAAGAAGAAAGCCCGTAGAAGCTTCCAGTTCTCTAAACGTTAATACACTCATCGGCCCCTGGCCGGTGATCGCATCAAAACAATATTTAAAAACGATTATACAAATACAATGGAAAATAACACTTCATTACAACAGCAATTACTCGAAGCAGGTGTGCATTTCGGTCACCTGAAA
>JAOAUI010000254.1 GCA_030157685.1 Ferruginibacter sp.
GTTGGCCAATTGGTTTTTGAAACCCGTGACTGGACAAAAAGATGGGATGGAAGATTTAAAGGACAGCCAGCCGATGTGGGTACTTATGTGTGGATACTTACCTACACCCATATTGACACAGGAAAAAGAATACAACAGAAGGGAACGAGTATTTTGTTGCATTAATGCTGGATACCAGATACTTGATTCTGGATGGAACTCAATTTTTTAAAAGCTGCTTGATATTTAAGACTTTGTCCAGCATCCAGTATCAAGTATCCTGCCTGTTCACCGCCCCAACATTTTTCGTTCATCTCTTTCTTCTCTTAACATGGCACCAAAATCCATTTTACGAACCATGGTTTTTATTACCATCGCAATACGTTTTGTTTTGGTGGGTTCTGTTTTGGCGCTTTCAATCCATTTGGTAAAATAATTGCGGTGGCCCTGTGGCAGGCTGTTAAAATATTTCAATGCTTCGGGTTCGTCCTGTAAACATTCCAGTAATTCTGCCGGTGGCAGGATGGGGGAGTGATCTAATTCCAATTGTACTTTTACTGTTGCTCCTTTTCTTTTGGCAATGCCTTTGCGTATGGCGGAATTAACGGTTAAAATAAAATCGCCTTTACCCATTGGTATCAGTGCCAGTTTCTCCACTTTAAAATCATCAAGTTTTCCTTTTACCCGATACGATTTTTTTACACCAGGATTTAATTTACCGGCAATAGCTGCAGGTACCACAATGTAGGTCCAGCCTGTTTTTTCGCCCTGCTGTGCAAATTGTAATATGGTAGTATTGAAGGAAATCATGAGGTACAAGATAAAAAATATTTGCAACAGGCTGCTGTGAAGTTTAACGTAAAAAAGGCCTGCTTGTAAACGAACCTTTAAACTTGATACAAATAATGCGATACTTATTTTGCCTTCATCTTATTTCCTTTGGCATCGTGCGTAACTTCTGCAAGCCCAAGTTTTTCCATCAATGGGGGTATATACATACCCACCCTGCCACGCAAACCTTTTTTTAAACCATACCAGCCGCCCACCGGATTTTTTTCTGACCGTCCCCAGGCTTCCACAGTACCGTCTTTTGCCGGTTTCTGTTCATCGGCACTTCCCAGCTCCATCCAGTCTTTATGCTTTTTAAGCATGTTATGCATATCATCCAGTATCCTGGCATCATAATGCAAAACAGTTTTCCCTACTGTACACACCAGTATTTCTTTTCCGTCTTTTTCATCATGGTGCATGGTAAATTCAGATGTTAAGGGAGGTGTTTGTAATACCATCGGTTTTTCTTTGGTGCCTATTTTGTATTTCATTGCAGTGCTGTTTTATTGTTTTTAAATACTTTTCCCTGTTCCGGTTAAAGATAAAAAAAATCCAAAATTGTTTGATCTTGACTGGCCGGGAAGAAAAAAAATATTATTTTGTTAACTTCTTAATTACTTTTTCAACCCTTATACGTTTGGTATCTTTCTCAATATCGGCAAGTCTTGATTGCAATGTTTTTATGAAAATTGTTTTATTAGTTTCATCTATAACCGGCAAAGCATTTTCGGCATACATGGGCAACTGGTTAGTGGGACTTTTTTTAAGCCGTTCATTCAACAGCGCAAATGCATCTGCTGCATATTTTTTTTCTGTACACAGTTTAATAAGAATACCAACGCAATGGTCGTTTGTAATTACCGAGCCTTTATCGGCCGCATCAATAATTTTTGGCAATGCCTTATAAATAGCAGCCGGGTTTTCAGGTGTAATGATATCTAAAGCAATCATGCCGCCCCATTGCAGGCGGTTATTTTTATGGGTAAGCAGGGCCAGCAGTTCGGTAATATATCCTGCAATCAATACCGGTTTCAGCACACCAATTTCGTAAATCACTTTTATACAGTCATTCTGAATGTCTTTGCTTTTGTTGCTGAGATTTTCAACCAGTTCTTTGACAGCTTTTGCGTTGTTGGTTTTGGCTATCTGTTTAGCCAGTTCCTGGTTGGGCACTTCATCACGCCTGTTTAAGGAAGTGGCCAGTTTGTTTATGATTGACATGCAGTGATAATTTGGGATGAAGCTGAATATTTTTTACCAGAATTAAAATCAACTCCCCATCAACTTCCCCTTCTGCGCCAAATACTCTTCCTGTGTAATAGCGCCCTTTTGCAGCAGTACAAATAATTTATCCAGTTCATCAGCAATCATTTGCTGCGATGGCTGTGTTGTTATTGTAGCGTTGGTTCGTGCAATAGCTTCGGCCAGTTGGTTAGCCTGGCTGGTTAACTGTGTTTTCTTATATTCTTCCTGTGCGTGGGTGATGGTATCTTTTAATAATTTGGGATGATGGATGAGCAGGTATTTTGTTTCGCCCATTTCAGCAGCGGTTTGTATATCTACATTACCAAAACCAAAAATGCGGCCCCAAACGCTTTGGTCGTACTCAACATTATTTATTTTATCAAGTGGGCTTTCTTTGGAGTAGCGGGTAAAAAAGCCGGTTTCATCAATTATGCGCAGGTTGGTTACCGACCATAAATTATGCCGCCAGTTGATATATTCAAACAACGGGTAAAGTGCTGCAAGTAAAATAATTATCCAGGCCGTGGTATTATTCAACCACCAGATGAGCAGTATGGTTAATAACAGCCAGGCAAAAAAAGGCAGCACCAGTTTTAACCAATGCTGCCTTGTTATCAATAATATTTTTTCGTCTTTTTTAAGTGCTGTACGCATGTGTTGCATTTTTAAATGTACCGTAAAGTACTAAAAACACCTGAAAAAAACTGCCGGTAAGCCTGTAAGACGTTTTATTAATTAATGTCTTACAGGCTTACTGGAAAAAACCTTTTTCAATTACCAGCTATTGCATTTTAAAATAATTTGTCATACATTTCATAAACAGTTAATCCCTCAAAACTTTTTTTATGAAAATCTCAGATATTTATTATTGCCGTGAATGCCGTGTTTCTCATCACAGAGTCATCAAAGACCTTAAAAATTCTTTCCTGGAAAAGCCTTCAAACCTAAGAGGTATTTCAAAAACAGACATGTCTATATTGGAAGATTATGCCAGGAAAAATGTGATCAAAAAACCAGCGCACATCGTTTCACTGTCGAGGATGGCTACCGACCGAAGCAAGGAATGGGAAAATGGGCGCAGGATAACTGTTTCGTTTTTAGGCGGATCAAAAGCAGTAAAAGACCGCGTTATCAGGCATGCAAAAACATGGATGAACTATGCCAATATAGAATTTGATTTTACAACACGTAAAACACCGGGCGATGTACGGATTGCATTTGAGAAAAAAAGTGGCTCCTGGAGTTTGATGGGTACCGATATATTATCTGAAGACAAAACCGTGCCCACCATGAATCTGGGCTGGTTAACACCCACCACCAACGATGATGAATACAGCCGGGTTGTGCTGCACGAATTTGGGCATACGCTGGGTTGCATTCATGAACATGAGCGGCCGGATAATGGCATACCCTGGGACAAACCCGCAGTGTATGCCTATTACAAAGACTCCGACGGCTGGAGTAAGGAAGAAGTTGATGAACAGGTTTTTTCTAAATACGACAGAAGCATGATACGGGCAAACAAACTGGATAAAAAATCCATCATGATGTATGAAGTGCCCGAAGAGCTTACAAAAGGAGATTTTTCAATTGAAGGGAATGATTTTTTATCGGAAGCAGATAAAAAATTTATAGCAAAGCTGTATCCGAAAAAATAAAGCTTCTGTAGTTTTGCCTGAATTTCCAATTCGGGATGTAGCGCAGCCCGGTAGCGCACTTCGTTCGGGACGAAGGGGCCGCTGGTTCGAATCCAGTCATCCCGAC
>JAOAUI010000255.1 GCA_030157685.1 Ferruginibacter sp.
AGTATATTAATAAACGGTGCCGGTGATGTAAAAATATTTCCGGCATCATCAATCAGTATGGGTGCCAGCCAGCCTCCTTTTTTCCAGCTTGGGTGCTGAAATGATTTTGTTATCCTAGCGTTCGGATTTCCGGGCTGTTCACTTTGCAGCAACAGTAAACCCATTATTTTTTGATCGGAGGTACTTAAAAAAGAAAAGCGGGCATCAAACCCCATTTTTTGTATAAAAGCCGGGCTTCCTTTGCAGTTGTTGGCATCAAAATCTACCAGTTCTTCTTTGCAGGAAGTAAATACAAAAGGCAACAGGCAATAAGTAATGGGCAATAAGTGCCTGAAGATTTTGAAGTTCATAAAATTATTTATGTTGATTGATACCAGTTGGCACAAACATAGGTCCTGCAAAACAGGGATATGCTTTTGTTACGTAAATTCCATTATCCAAAACCGATTCGGCCCAGCAATATTCTCTTCCTTTTGTATCATCGTTTTTCAATTGTGCAACATACCAAACCACTAATTTTTTATTCTGAATACTATCGGGTGCTGGTTCTATAAATTTTTCGGGGCCCTGGTGATAATCTGTATTGCAACAGGGGCCGATGGTTACCAGGTCTGCCTCGCCTTCATCAACAGTTGGCTTGGTTTGAGTAACATACACAAAGGCATTATCACCCCTGCCACCATCGCCAAATTTTCCATTACCGGGCTGCATAAAAAAGCCATTGCCGCCATTATCAGTTAATTGAAACTGGTATTTATTTTCGGCATAAGCAGTTGTTGCAGATTGAGATTGCCATTTTTCCAACGGCCAGTTGTTCCAGTTTGTTCCGCTCCATTCTGCAAAATTATTTTGCTCGGCTGCAAATGCAATTCTAAAAACCGGGCGGTAAGTTCCATCATTACCGCAGCCCCTGCCAATGCTTGCTGCCGCTACCCTGAACCTGCCATCTTTATAAAACTCAAAACGCTGGCGGTAATTATAATTGCATGGCTGCGGCCATTGTTCACTTCTGAAAGCCTGTTCCAATGCAAAGCCGCTAAAATTGCCGGCATCATCTTTTATCGCCATTATTTTGGGCGGCTCAAAAGCAATTACAGCTGCCTGCGAAAAATACGGGCAACCTACTGCATCGCTGTAACCAAATCCATCAGTTCCGCTGTAGCTCACATGCCAGTCAACCAGTTTGGCGCTTTGTAAAATGGGTTTTCCATTAAAACTTACCTGTGCAATGCGTAAACCATCGCTGCTGGTAAGCATGTAATTCATTTTCCAACCATCTTTTTCAAGTGGCGTTTCTTTTTCGCAAAAGCAGGCGGTTACTTTATCATCCTGTAATCTTCTTTCGGTAACCATCGGAGCCGCAGGACCGGTTGTTCCAACATTCGTCCAGCGCACACCCACCAGTTTATGATCGGTTAAATCTACAATGGCCCACAAGGCTTTACCATCTTTTACAAAAGTGGGTGCTACACATAAATGGCGGCTTCTTTCGCAGCGGGTTCTGTTAAGCGATGTTTTGGTACTTGCCATCAATGCATCTTTTTCTGATGGTTTAATACCATAAGCTTCCTGCACTTCCGGTGAGTTGATGGCAATTTTTATTGCGAGGTCTTTTAAATGCAAAGGGATTTCCGGTTGTGTTTGCTGCTGTGTAAATGTGGCAATAACTTTTTGCTGCTTTATATCTGCCAGTGCAATGGTTGTTAAATTTAACGGGTAATTATACATTTCCACCCGGTAACAATCTGCCATGTTTACTTTTTCTTTTACGCCCGATAGATCACTTTCCCTGGCAGGATAGACTCCAAAAATTTCAGTTCTGAAAGGGGCGTTGGTACCAATATCCCGGATGCTCCTGGTAAAAACTGAATCGTGTAAAGCAATTATCTGCGCCAGTTTTTGGTTGCTGTTTAAACTATCGCCACATAATAAAACAGGCATTGGTTGCTGCAGCGCATTTTTAATGGCTTCTACCCTTGCATTTACAAAATCAAAGGTTTTTAAAGAATCGGTATCAGCAATTACTGAACTTAAAACATCATCATCGTACTTGTTTATACTGGCCGAAGATTCTGTTTTGTTATTACAGGAAAATAAAAAACCAACTGAAGAAATAATAACCAGGGAGAGAATTCTCATACAATAATTTAGGTTCGCAAAATACTATTTCTTTTTTGTTTCATCGCCGTTAAAGGGGTTTTGGTAAGCCGGGTTGTTTATGAAGCCGCTGTCTGAAAGACTTTGTAAAAAACTGATAAGATTTATTTTATCTTCCTGTGTAACAGAGAACCCATTGATGAAAGCATGTTTGAGAGGATTTTTACTTCCATCACCTTTGTATATTCCATCTGGCAATTTTCTGCCTCCGTTTGTGTAAGCTTCCACAACTTCTGTTAAAGATGCTGCACTGCCATCATGAAAATAGGGAGCAGTAAATGCAAGGTTACGTAAGGATGGCACCCGAAATTTGCCTATATCCATTTTGTTTTTTGTTAGCTGATAAAGCCCTTCGTCATAAGCCGGGTAAGCGCCTTTGCCATCAGTATTATACAAACCGGTATTAAAGTAGAAAACAGTATCCCCTTTTTCATTGGTTACCGAAGAGGTAGAAAAATTAAAGCCGCCGTGGCAGGCAGCACATTTCAATTCGGCAGAAAAAAATAATTGAAGGCCTCTTTTTTGAGATGAGTTTAAAGCAGCTGAATCTCCATTTTTAAATTTATCATAAGGCGAATTAGCTGATTGCAGTGAATTTATAAACAGGCTGATAAAGTTTTTGATATTGACCCAGGAAATTTCTTCCCCAACGAATGCAAACAGTTGCTGATACATTTTATCTGTTTCAAACTTCCGGAGTATCTTTTCTTCATTTCCCTTTACCCCCATTTCGGCAGGATGATTATTAAAAAGCGGATTATCCATTTGTTGTAATGGCGAGTGCAGGGTAGAGTCTGCAGCCGTAAAATATTTTAAGTAAGACAGGTTGAAAAGTGGCTGTGTGTTTCGCTGATGCAGATCGGCATAAACACCCAGCGAACGTTTATAACCATCGGTAAAAGCAAATTGTGGATTGTGGCAGGTGGCGCAGCTACGGGTGTTGTTTACAGATAAGCGACGGTCGAAAAAAAGATAACGTCCTAATTGAATTTTTGCAGAATCGGTGACTGCCACCTTTTCGGTTTTATTTTTGCAGGAGTTCATCATCTGCCCAAAAAGCAAAACAGTACTTATCACAACAGCAATCAAAAATATTTTTTTATTCATCGGCAGATATCTATCCAAAAATAAAAAAGCTTCCCGTTAAGAGAAGCTTTTTATTATGATGTTGTAAATATTACTTGTATTGAGCTGTTAAGCTTTTTGCCAGTTCGGTTACTTTAGCAATGCCATCATCGCTCAAATTACCTTTCTTAAATTCAGCTAAAGTTTCAGGATGTTTATTTTCAAGTTCCATCAGGAAATGCTCTTCAAATGCTTTTACATTTTTAACAGCAACTTCTCTTAATAAACCCTGTGTTCCCAAATAGATCATGGCAACCTGTTTTTCAACACTCATGGGTGAGTATTGCAACTGCTTTAATATTTCCACGTTTCTTGCACCTTTGTCAATTACGTTTTTGGTAGCAGCATCCAAATCACCACCAAACTTAGAGAATGCTTCCAGCTCACGGTAAAGTGCCTGATCCAGTTTTAAGGTACCGGCCACTTTTTTCATTGATTTGATCTGTGCATTACCACCCACACGGCTTACAGAGATACCCACGTTAATGGCCGGGCGGATACCTGCGTTAAACAGGTTACCTTCCA
>JAOAUI010000256.1 GCA_030157685.1 Ferruginibacter sp.
CCTTTTTAACCGGTTTTGTAATTTGTATTTATAAATAAACCTATTCTATTTTTAAAATAAAGCAATAAATAGAATAGTATTTTTTACCTAAACTCATTGTTTTGGATTATCATTCGGGTCTCAGTCTTTTTAGTTTTCATCTTCTGGCAATAACACCTGCCGCAACTACTATTCTTATATTTTTAGTTGTTATTCTTTTCATGCTATCTTTTTTACTGGCCGGCTCCGAAATCGCTTTTTTCTCCCTTACGCTCAAGGATATAAATATGCTGCGTACAAAAAAGCAACCGGCTTACCGCCGCATTGTAAGTTTGCTGGAGCAGCCAAAAACTTTGCTGGCATCCATGCTCATCAGCAACAGTTTTGTAAATATCGGCATCATTTTAATTTCCAATATTTTAATTGATAGCTGGGTAACTTCTTTGCATTTAACCTTTTGGCCAATCTTTTTAATTAAAGTGGTAGTGGTTACTTTTTTATTATTGCTTTTTGGCGAAGTATTGCCAAAGGTTTGGGCCACACATCATAAGATATGGTTTGCAGCCACAGCTTCGCTGGTGATAGAAATTTTCAGCAGTTTGTTTTACCGTTTCAGCAGGCGAATGGTTAGATACAGCGATAAAATTGAAAAGAAATTTTCTTCCGAAAATTCTTCAACCATGGACCGCAGCCACCTGGATTATGCCATAGACCTGCTGCCCGAGCATGAAGCAACCTCCGAAGAAAAATCTATCTTGAAAGGCATACGCAAATTTGGAGATACTACGGTAAAACAGGTAATGCGCAGCAGGCTTGATGTTAGCGGTATTGATGTTAATTTCAGCTTTGTTGATACGGTCAAGAAGATAGAAGAATTGCATTATTCCCGCCTGCCGGTTTACAAAAATAACCTGGATGAAGTGGTAGGCATGCTGCATACCAAAGATATTTTACCGCATTTAAATGAGCCTGATAATTTTGACTGGCATACTTTATTACGCCAGCCATTTTTTGTACACGAAAAAAAATTAATTGAAGACCTGCTGCAGGAGTTCCGCAGCCGCCGTATGCATTTTGCTGTGGTGGTTGATGAGTTTGGCGGAACATCGGGCATTGTTACGCTGGAAGATGTGATGGAAGAAATAATTGGCGAGATAAAAGATGAATTTGATGATGAAGAAAGTAACAACAAAAAAATTGATGATTATAATTACATTTTTGAAGGCAAGACGATGATCAACGATGTATGCAAAGCAATAGGAATATCTGCAGATGGCTTTGATGATGTTCGTGGAGAAAGCGATTCTTTAGCCGGGTTGGTTTTGGAAATTGCCGGCGAATTTCCGCAGGTAAATGAAGAAGTGGTTAGCGGTAATTTTACTTTTATTCCGCTGGAAATAAATAAGAACAGGCTTGATAAAATAAAAATTACCATCAAAGCGCCGGATGCTGTTTAATGTTTTATAAAAACCGCCATGAAAAAACAAACCCTACCTTTTTTTTACTTTTTACTTTTTACTTTTTGCGTTTTATTATCAGCCTGTAACTCCACCTACACATCTAAAAAAACCGGTTATTACAAAATAGATTTTCCCGAAAGGAAATACACCGTTTTTCAAAAGGAAGGTTTCCCTTATACTTTTGAATACCCGGTTTATGCACAAGTGGTAAAAGACAGTACCTACTTTGACAAGGACCTGCAAAATCCTTATTGGATCAACCTGGATTTTCCACAACTTGGCGGAAGGATATTTTTAAGTTACAAAGCCATTGGCGGAAAATCAACTTACAAAGTAAAACAGGCCGATGGTTCTTATAAAGATTCGCTGGGTACCAATGTATTTGACCTGATGGTGAACGATGCTTTTAAACTTACCAGCAAAAATGAATCTGTTGCCTCTTCTATAAAAGACAGCCTGTTTCATACGCAAAACGGTATCACCGGCGTTTTTTTCCGGGTTGGCGGCAATGCAGCCACAGCCAAACAATTTTTTATGAGCGATACAACCAAAAATTTCTTCCGGGGCGCTTTGTATTTTGATGTAACACCCAATGCCGATTCATTAAGACCCGTTGTTGATTTTCTGCAAAAAGATATTGATCATCTTATCAATACTTTTAAGTGGACCAATAAACAAATCCCTGCAAAATAAAACCTGCCCCGGCCCACTTTTTAATTCTGCTGTTTAATTCTTTTCTTTGTAACTGTATCTTCCATAATTACAGGCTCCGGTATTCTTGCCCTGGAAAAATTTTCAAAGCGCAGCTTTTTTTCAACCTTCTTTATTTTTTTAGGCGACTTTACATTTGCTGTAACAACTTTTGTTTCTGCAGTTGTAGTTACTACATTCTTTACAGGAAATACTTCAGCAGTTTTTTCTTCTTCTGCCGGAACTACAACAGGTACTTTTTCTTCCACATACAATTTTTTTAGTTCACCTCTTTTTTTACTGCTGTAATAATCTGCTACGCCATACACCGAGGCGATTGAGAACAGGCCAATGCCTGCATAAATGATTGCTTTCATGTTTTTTGTTTTATTGTTTATTAATAATTAAGCCAAAAATGTTTTTAAATAAGATTTGCTTTTCCGGTAGATGAGGTATTCGGCCACCAGCATATTACCAAGCACACTTATCCAGAGCGAAATTTCATAATTGTGCAGGTGGTCAAAATCAAAATAATAAAAGAGCAGATGATAAACCCGGAAGGTTACTGCCGTCATAGCCATGCTGTAACTCCGTATCATCCAGTTTTTATGGGCCAGTACATTTTTTACCTTGATGGTTTGTAAACCCTTCATGGTGCTGTAAAACCAATACAAAGCCATGAACATAAAAAGCATCCGCTCCCAAAAACTTCCTTTGGCAAAAAAGCTCATGTACAGGCCGGTTGGCGCTCCCAGCACCAATACAACAAATACATAAGTCTTGCCCATCCATATATGTATAGGTTTTCTTTTTTTAAGAATATAGCTCGAGAATTGAGTGAGTGCCGCCACAATACAAAACATGCCGGCAAAAATGTGTATGTAAAAACTGTACTTGTAAACCGGCTTTAAAAATAATAATGCCCGCTCTTCAATAAAGCTGAACTGCTGACTGAAAGAAAAATACGGCAGGGTATTTTTTACCAGCAGCAGGCTGAAAAAAACTACAGGTATCCAGAAAAGAGCAGCAAAAAAATAACGGATGCTTTGTTGCAGGGTTAATTGGCGGCTGTTGAGCATGTTGGTTGGTTTCAGGTGTGATGAGCAAACAAAACCATTTCACAAAAAAATCTGTTAGAACTTTGTTAAGGGTTTCGGCCCCGGCCAAAACCTTTACCCGGCTGGCTTTTTTATACGCCAAACAATCCATTTCAACTACATTGTAAATCTTTAACTTTGCGCCCATGATTGCAATAGATAATATACTCATCAGCGATGCCGTGGTTAAAGAACAGTTTGTTTGCGACCTCAGCAAATGCAAGGGTGCCTGCTGTGTGGATGGCGATGCCGGAGCTCCGCTGGAAAACGAAGAACTGGACAGGATCAATGAAGTGTATGAAGCGGTGCTGCCTTATCTGAATGAAACCAGCAAAAAGGAACTGGAGCGTCAGGGCAGGTATGTGTACGATAGGGAATATGGCTGGGTAACACCAACCATCAACAGTAAAGTTTGTGTGTACGGTATTCATGATAAAGAAGGCGTTGTAAAATGCGGTATTGAGCAGGCTTATATTGATGGCAAAGTAAAATGGAAAAAACCCATCAGTTGCCACCTCTTTCCCATCATTACTAAAGAAAGTAAACATAGCGATAATGTTTATGTTAATTATGAACCACGGGAAGACCATTGCAAAGCTGCCTGTACTTTCGGCAAAAAATTAAAAGTACCGGTGTATGTTTTTTTAAAAGAAGCCTTAACCCGGAAATTTGGAAAAAAATTCTACAGTGCCCTGGAGGCAACAGCAGAGCATCTTAATAAAAAATAATTTTAAATTCATATAATGAAATCAGTTTATAATAACTTTTTACCTTTTGCCTTTTGCCTTTTGATTTTTTCCTCCTGCTCGGTAAATAAAGCCAACAACGACGAAAGTTTAAAAAAATATTTTGACGAAAATAAAGTTGATGGCTGTTTCACCATGTTTAATAACCAGGATGGCAAAGTAACTGTGTACAATATGAAGTACGATACCATGCGTTTTTTGCCGGCATCAACTTTTAAAATTTTTAACTCATTGGTGGGCCTGCAAACCGGCAGGATAACTGATGAAAAAATGGTGATTAAATGGGATGGAGTAAAAAGATGGAATGAAGACTGGAATAAGGATATGGATATGACCGAAGCTTTTAAAGTAAGTAATGTGGCTTATTACCAGGAAGTAGCCCGGCGCATTGGAAAAGATACCATGCAGCGGTGGATTGACAGCATTGGTTATGGCAATAAAAATATCAGCGGCCCCATTGATTCTTTCTGGCTGAATAATACACTGAAAATTTCTCCGGATGAGCAACTGGGTTTTGTAAAGAAACTATATTTTGATCAGTTGCCGTTTCGTAAAAGTGTGCAGCAGATGGTGAGGGATGTAATGCTGCAGGAAAATAACACAGCTTATCAGCTGAGCTACAAAACCGGTTGGGGTTTTGGCGAAGATGGCAATGCTATTGGCTGGCTGGCCGGTTGGATTGAAGAAAACAAACACGTTTACTTTTTTGTAACTTTTGTAAAAGCACCCGTTAAAGAAATTGATATGAAAACCGTAAGGCTGAATATCACCAAAGCCATCCTTAAACAATACGGATTTTTTGAGGGTAAGAAGTAACATTTAGAACATTTAGTCGGGACGCTTTAAGCGGCCTGAATAATAAATCCATCTTTTTAACATTACCCTTTTTGCCGGTTTTGTTAATTTGCAAATAACATGAATGTAAATTTTCAGCACACATACTATTTGATTGCACTGGCAGCCATTCCATTGTTGCTTGTACTGTATTTTTTTGTGTTGAAATGGAAGAAAAGAACCATCAAAAAAATAGGCGATGCAAACCTGGTTGCCGAAATGATTAAAAATCATTCTCCCCAAAAATTTGCTTTAAAATTTATATTGATTCTTATCGCATTTGCAGCTGGTGTTTTTGCACTGGCAAACCTTCGTTCGCCAAAAGGCATGGAGCAGGTTAACAGAAACGGCATAGATGTAATGATTGCGCTTGATGTAAGCAAAAGTATGCTGGCACAGGATGTTAAACCCAACCGGCTGGAAAGGGCGAAGCAGGCCCTGGGTAAATTAATTGACAAACTTAATAACGACCGTGTTGGCATTGTCGTTTTTGCGGGCCGGGCCTATCTGCAAATGCCTTTAACCGGCGATCATGGTGCCGCTAAAATGTACCTGGGTTCTGCATCAACTGATATTGTACCTACACAGGGTACGGTAATATCTGATGCGCTGAAAATGTGTAATACATCTTTCAATACAAAAGAAAAAAAATACAAGGCTGTTATTCTTATAAGCGATGGAGAAGACCATGATGAAGGAGCTTTAAAAATTGCAGGCCAGATGGCTGATGAAGGGATTGTAATTAATACAGTGGGCATCGGCTCTCCACAAGGCTCTACTATTATTGATGAATTGACCAACCAGGAAAAAAAAGATGTAAATGGCAATACCGTAATAACAAGGTTGAATGAAGAAGAACTGAGATCAATTGCAGAAAAAGGCAATGGTAGCTACCAGCTTTTTACAAATGCAGATGAACTGGTAAGTAAACTGGATGCACAACTGGCAGGCATGGACCAACGCACAGTTACGGAGAATTCTTTGGTGAATTATAAATATTTCTTCCCATATTTTTTAATGCTGGCTCTGTTTTTAATGGTCGCCGAATTGTTTATTTCAGAAAGGAAAAGAGTCAGCAATTTAAAAATGAATGTTGCTTCAAAAACTACATTAGCTTCCTTATTGTTTATTGCCACTTGCATGTGGCCAACTATTTCAAAAGCACAAAATGACAAGGCTCTCATCAAAAAAGGAAATGAAGCGTATGAAAAAAAGGAGTATGATAATGCCATAAAAAACTACCAGCAGGCAGCAGAGAAAAATCCGGCTAATTCCACTGCTCAATATAATTTAGGGAATGCTTTGTATAAAAACAATAAAACCGATGAAGCTGTGCAGGCTTATGATGGTGCCTTATCAAATTCTACATCCAATGCAGATAAGGCAAAAGCTTTTTATAACAAAGGAGTAGTATTGCAGAATAACAAAAAACTGCCTGAATGCATTGAGGCTTATAAAAATGCCCTGAAACTTAATCCGCAGGATGAAGATGCCCGGCAGAATCTGCAAAAGGCATTGCAACAACAAAAAGAGCAGCAGAAAAAAGAGGACAAAGATAAAAAGGAAGAAAAGAAACCTAAAGACGATAAAAAGAAAAAAGAAAAGGATAAGCCCAAAGACGAAGAAAAACAGGAGCAACCCAAACCTCAGCCTTCCAAACTTACCAAACAGGATGCAGAGGAGAAGTTGAAAGCCTTGCTGCAACAGGAAAAGAACCTGCAGGATAAATTACGAAAAGTTAATACTGCCACTTCAGCCAAGCCAGAGAAAGACTGGTAAGACGATACGCTTGACCAAACCCGATAATCACTATTTTTGTATCATGCAATTTTACAGCGAATCACTCACATCATACAAACGCCTGAAAACACGGGAAGTTAAAATAGGCAACCTGCTTTTAGGTAATGGCCACCCCATTCGTGTACAAACCATGACCACCACCGATACCATGGATACCATGGCAACGGTCGAGCAATCTATTCGATGCATACAAGCAGGGGCTGAGTTAGTGCGTATTACAGCACCTTCAAAAAACGAGGCGGAGAATTTACAGAACATAAAAGATGAATTAAGAAGGAGAGGGTATGATACGCCGCTGGTGGCCGATATTCATTTTACACCCAATGCTGCAGAAATTGCTGCAAGAATTGTTGAAAAAGTAAGGGTGAACCCCGGCAACTATGTTGATAAGAAAAAATTTGAACAGATTGAATACACTGATGCTGAATATGCAGAGGAAATAGAAAGGATAAGAGACCGTTTTACACCATTGGTGAAAATTTGTAAGGAGTATGGTACTGCTATGCGTATCGGTACCAATCACGGAAGTTTGAGCGACCGCATTATGAGCCGCTATGGTGATACTGCCATGGGCATGGTTGAAAGTGCCATGGAGTTTTTAAGAATTGCAAGAGCCGAAGATTATCACCAGATAATTTTAAGCATGAAGAGCAGCAACCCGCAGGTGATGGTACAGGCTTACCGTCTGCTTGTTAACCACATGATGGATGAATTTGGAGAAGCTTATCCTTTACACCTGGGTGTTACAGAAGCCGGCGATGGCGAAGATGGAAGAATAAAATCGGCAATAGGAATTGGTACATTGCTTGAAGATGGTATTGGAGATACCATTCGTGTTTCTTTAACAGAAGACCCGGAACTGGAAATACCGGTGTGTAATGATATTGTAAAAAGATATGCAGGTATTGCAAGCAATGAAATTGTTCCTGCGATTGAAAAATTTCCTTACTCACCTTTTGAATACAACCGCAGAGAAACTTTTGAAGTGAGTAATATCGGGGGGAAGCATGTTCCGGTTGTTGTGGCCGATTTCAGTAAGTTTGAAAACATAACACCGGAAGATCTGCAGGCAATAGGATATACTTACGATGCAGCAACTGATAAGTGGAATATTGGTGACGCAGCAGCAGATTATATCTTTTGTAATGCTGCATTGGCCTTTGATCTGCCTGGAACATTAAAGGTAATTTTGTATCATGAGCCCTGGCTTGCTGCAACAGATAAAACCAAGTGTGTACCCATTTTTGATACTGACCAGTATATGGATACTGCGGTTGAAAAATCGGCACTGCTGAATTTTGTAATGATTGATTGTTATTCAGAGGTGTATCCCCTACGGCCATTGGAAAAAATATTTGCAAAACTTAGCAAGGATAAAACAGCGGTGATCTGTTTAAGCAGTACAAACAAAAACGCCATGCAAAGCATACGCAGGATGTTTGTTGAGTTGATGAATAACAGCATTAAAAATCCTGCGATTGTTATTTGTGATAGTACCGATACTACCATGGACCAGAGCTTGATTCATTACGCAATAGAAGCTGGTGGATTGTTATTGGATGGTTTTGGTGATGGTGTTTGCTTCGGCCACTATTTCGGCAACAGGAAAGTTTTTCCTAAAACAAAAACTTTAAACTCAATAGCTTTTGGGATTTTACAGGCTACCCGTACCAGGATATCCAGAACAGAATATATAAGCTGCCCCAGTTGCGGCCGTACATTATTTGATCTGCAGGAAACCACGGCAAAGATCCGTGCTGTAACCAATCATCTGAAAGGAGTGAAGATCGCCATCATGGGTTGTATAGTTAATGGTCCCGGCGAAATGGCCGATGCCGATTTTGGTTATGTAGGCAGCGGTGTTGGAAAAATAACTTTATATAAAGGAAAGGAAGTGGTTAAAAGAAATATTGACAGCAATATTGCAGTTGATGAACTGATTAATTTATTGAAGGAGAATGAGGCCTGGGTGGAAACCCAGGAAGTCATAAGTTAAAAATCAAAATAGTACTCTAATAATTTTTAACTCTTTTTTTGACTTATGGGTTTTAATTTTTGACTTAACAACTATGCAAACAGATTTTCTGGTAATAGGCAGTGGAATAGCGGGGTTGACTTATGCACTTAAAGTAGCGGAGGCATCTCCCGATAAAACAGTTACTGTTCTTACAAAAACACAAAGCGACGAAACCAATACAAAGTATGCCCAGGGCGGCATTGCCGGCGTAATGGATTTTGATAAAGACAGCTTTGATAAACATATTGAAGACACATTGATTGCCGGCGATGGTTTGTGCAACAGGCATGTTGTGGAAATTGTGGTTAAAGAAGGTGTTGAGAGAATTGAAGAGATCATTGAATGGGGTGCAAATTTTGATAAAGAAAAGGATGGCGATTTTAAACTGGGTAAAGAAGGTGGCCACAGTGAATCACGTATCCTGCATCACAAAGATGTTACCGGCAGAGAAATGGAAAGGGCCTTGCTGGAAGCCATCAGCCGCAAAAAGAATATTAACCTGCTGCATCATTGTTTCGTACTTGATATAATCACGCAGCATCATCTTGGATATTTAATTACAAAAGCAACAACCGATGTTGAATGTTATGGTGTGTATGTTTTAAATCTTCAGACAAATAAAACTGAAAAGATACTTTCAAAAATTACCATGCTGGCTACGGGCGGTAACGGCCAGGTTTATCGCTCTACCACAAACCCTGCCATTGCAACCGGCGACGGCGTGGCTATGGTTTACCGTGCAAAGGGGCGTATAGAAAATATGGAGTTCATCCAGTTTCATCCAACTGCATTGTACGAACCTGGAATAAGAGGACATAATTTTTTGATAACAGAAGCGGTACGTGGCGATGGCGGTATTTTACGCAATCATGCCGGCGAAGCATTTATGGAGCGTTATGATGAAAGGAAAGACCTGGCACCCCGTGATATTGTGGCAAGGGCCATTGATAACGAAATGAAAATTGCCGGTACCGAAAATGTTTTTCTTGATTGCAGGCATTTCAGCAAAGAAAAATTTACCGAACACTTTCCAAACATTTATGAAAAGTGTTTAAGCATAGGAATTGATATCACTAATAATATGATTCCGGTAACGCCGGCTGCACACTACAGTTGTGGTGGTATTAAAACAGACGAACACGGAAGAACATCCATAAAAAATTTATATGCTGCAGGAGAATGTGCCAGCACCGGTTTACACGGAGCAAACCGTTTGGCAAGTAACTCTTTGCTGGAAGCAATGGTGTTTGCTCATAGGGCTTATAAAGATTCTATCTCAGCCGTAGATCTTCGCACAGTTACCCCTTTAGGGGGTCAGGGTATTATCCCCGATTGGAAAACTGACGGTACAAATGCCCCAAAAGAAATGATCCTTATCACACAAAGTGTAAAAGAATTAAAATTACTGATGAGTGATTATGTAGGTATTGTTAGAAACAACGAAAGGCTGCACCGTGCCATGAAAAGGCTTGATCTGCTGTATGCTGAAACAGAAGCTTTGTATCAGAAAACAATCGTCTCGCCGCAGCTTTGTGAGTTGCGAAATATGATTACCGTTGCTTACCTTATTGTAAAATGCGCTGAGTTCAGGCATGAGAGCAGGGGCCTGCATTTTAATACTGACTATACAGGCAAACTGGAAATGATACAGAATATTGTTTTGTAATTTCAAGTATTCCCGTGCTGTTTTATAGAAAATTGTTGCCTTTCATCAAACATCCTGATTTTTTCGGAACCCCTGTACTGCATACCTTTGCCTGCCTCCTGGTTTACAGGCACATCAATAAATAGCTCAATAATTAAATAGTATGTATTATATCATTTACGGGTTTCTTTATCTGCTTTCTTTGTTGCCTTTTCCGGTAATTTATTTATTAAGCGATTTTATTTATTTTTTGCTGTACTATGTTTTTGGATACAGAAAAGAGACGGTTACTAAAAACCTGCGGATAGCTTTTCCTGAAAAATCAGATGCGGAAATTAAAAAAATCACAAAAAGGGTTTTTCATAATCTTACCGACACTTTTATTGAAATAATTAAATTTATTTCGATGAGTGATAAAACTTTTGAAAAAAGATGCAAGGGCGATTTTGCAGTTATCGAAGACCTCATAAGTAAGGGAAAGAATGTGCAGCTTCATGCCGGCCACCAGTTTAATTGGGAGTATGGTAGCCTGTTTATGTCGAAAGCTATAACAAAAATACCATCCTATGCCATATACATGCCCATTAAAAACAAGGCGATGGAAAGGCTGTTTTTAAAAATACGGGAGCGGTATGGTACCATATTTATTAAGGCTACTGAGTTTAAAGAAAAACGCCAGGAGATATTTAAAGAAAGATTTGCTTTCTTTTTAGCAGCAGATCAAAACCCCGGAGACCCTACCAATGCATATTGGCAAAACTATTTTAGTAAGCCGGCTCCTTTTATTACGGGCCCCGAGGTTGGCGGTATTAAAAATGATACTGCTATTATTTTTGTACGTTCAACAATTCCTAAAAGAGGCCACTATATTTTAAAATGTACAGTATTCTGCGAAAATGCAGCTGCAACCTCTCGTGGCGAAATTACCAGGGGCTTTCGTGATTTTTTGGAAAAAATTATAAAAGAAGAGCCACATAATTATCTATGGACACATCGTCGCTGGAAATGGGATTATAAAGAAGAGTACAATGAAAATTGGATTGATACGAGGCCGGTTAGATAAATTAATTTAAAACACTGGCTTCTTTTTCTACTTTAATAGTTTTTTGATCTTTAATTTTTCCCCAACCGCCCAAAACATTTCTCAGGTTATGTGTTCCTTCACGCTTTAAAAGCGATGCCGCAATCACGCTCCTGTATCCACCTGCACAATGCACGTATAAGTTTTGGTTGTCTTCAAAATGCGAAAGGTTTAAAACATCATTCATTTCATTCAGCGGAAGATTTTGTGCTCCGGCAATATGCCCATCTGCAAATTCAGTTTCTCTTCTTACATCTACCACCACTAAATTGGGATCGTGCGGCATATCCATGGCCAGTTCATCTGCTTCTACATCAATGATCAGGTCCACAGTTTCACCTGCATTTTTCCAGGTATCAAAACCACTTGTTAAATACCCCTGTATTTTATCAAATCCAACTCTTGATAAACGAACAACAGTTTCTTCTTCTTTACCCGGCTCGGTTACTAGTATCATTGGTTTGTCAAAAGATAACAGGCTGCCTGCCCATTCGGCAAAGCGGCCTTCAAGCCCGATAAAAATACTGCCGGGTATAAAGCCCTGTGTAAAAACAATTGCGTGGCGTGTATCTAAAATCAACACATCATCATCTTTTAGCTTTTTAAAATCTGCAAGCGACAATGGTGTTAATCCTTTTTGCTTAACCGTATCCAGGCTTGTGTAACCCTGCATATTTATTTGTGCATTAATGGCAAAATATTTTGGTGGTACAGAAAGCCCATCTATTACAGCAGCAACAAATTCTTCTTTGGTCTGCGGCTGTAATGCATAATTATTTTTTTTCTGTTCACCAATGGTACTGAAGGTTTCGGGCCCCATACTTTTGCCACAACTGCTGCCGGCCCCGTGTGCAGGATAAACAATCACATCATCGGCAAGCGGGAGAATTTTTGTTTGTATGGTCTCGTACATGATGCCTGCAAGCTCAGCGCTGGTCATGTTTCCGCTGCTAAGGTCGGGGCGGCCAACATCACCTACAAATAAAGTATCGCCGGTAAATATGGCATGTGGCTTATCATTTTCATCACACAATAAAT
Source organism: Ferruginibacter sp. (assembly GCA_030157685.1). Taxonomy (GTDB): domain Bacteria; phylum Bacteroidota; class Bacteroidia; order Chitinophagales; family Chitinophagaceae; genus Ferruginibacter. Next base: position 12,388 of record JAOAUI010000256.1, read on the forward strand.
AACAGCTGCTTTCCAATGTGTGGCCCGGTGTATGTAATACCTGGATGGTTATTTTACCGAGTTTAAATATCTCGTTGTCTTTTGCATTGTGCACATCGTAACTGGTTATTGCACCTGGCCCGTAAATGATAGGGGCACCGGTTTGTTTGCTTAAATCAATATGGCCGCTCACGAAATCTGCATGAAAATGTGTTTCAAAAATATATTTGATACCGGCATTATTTTCTTTAGCCAGTTTAATATATTCCTCTGTATCCCTTAATGGATCTATAATGGCAACTTCGCCTTCACTTTCTATATAGTATGCAGCTTCGCTAAGGCAGCTGGTATAAAATTGTTTGATGAACATTGTATATTATTTTCTTAAAGTAAAAGGCAAAGGTAAAAACAAAAAAGCGTTCAGGCAATTTGCCCAAACGCTTAAAATTAAATTTGCAGAAATTTTTAACCTACCAGGTCTTTTACAAACTGGCCGATTTCATCAATACGCTTGTAATTAACCGTGTAGAAAATAAATTTTCCATCACGTTCTGTATTTACAATCCCGGCTTTGCGTAAAATAGCAAGGTGCTGAGATGCTACAGATTGCTCCAGTCGCAAACGAACATAAATTTCTGTAACAGTGATTTTCTTTTCGTCTTCAATTAATTTTAATAATTGCTGACGCAGCTTGTGGTTTAAAGCCCGTAAGACCAATGCAGCTTTTTTAAGTGCATTATAATCTAAATTAATTGGAGAGTTTTTAGCAGAACCTGCAATGTCCTGCTCTCGTGTTTGAGATGCAACCATCATAAGATTAAATTTAAATATGCTTGAACAATGTTTGAACATTACAAATATACTATTAATTGCTTATGCAACTATATATATTCTATTATTTATAACGTTTTTTTCAGGAATATTATTTCAGTTTTTTATAACTGTTTGAAATTCTTTTAGATAGAGAGGTTCGCTGTAAGCCAATTCTGTAAACTTTTTTTCATAAAACAGCGTATTCGTAGATTTACCAAGGGATTTTGGCAAAATTAAGACCGCTTTAAAATCTGCATTTTCATGTTTGCAAATGAGTTTCCATTTATCTGAACCGCTGCCGAAGAATACGATTTGGTTATTCAAAAGGTCTTTTTCAAAAGACAATTCATCCAGTATCATGGCGCAGGGTTGCATGTATATAGTAAGATCATGTTTATAAACTGCAGTAAAAACTTCCATCCTTCTTGCATCTATCATCGGGCAATACAAAAGATCTTTATTATCTGTTGGAAAAAATTGCAAAGCAGAAGCTGTTAATACTTCCAGCGTACCAATTGTAATAAGCGGTTTTTTCAAAGCATAGCATAATCCTTTTGCACTGGCCATGCCAACCCTTAATCCGGTGTAAGAACCAGGGCCTGCCGTAACGGCAACTGCATCAATATCTTTTAAATTTATATTGACAGATTTTATCAGTTGTTGTATGCCTGCCTGTAAAAATGCAGCATGTTCTTTTTGAGATTCATTGCTGAGCGAATGCAAGATCAGCCCGTCTTTGGCAAGGCTTACATGTGCATTTTCAGATGCAGTATCTATATTGAGTATAAGGCCCATTAATTATTTTCTGTTGCTTCTTTAATTAAAAGTTCTGATGGTTTATAACGGCTGTCGGTTGTATAAAGTTGTTGAAGTAGTGCCAGCACATTTTTGTTATCAATCTTAAATGCCCATTCAAAAGGCCCGAAAGGGTAGTTGGTACCGAGTTTCATAGCAGTATCAATTTCAGCTTTGCTGCTCACATTATCTTCTACTGCAAAATAAGCTTCGTTAATGATCATCGCAATAACCCTGGCAGCAATAAAGCCAGGCTCATCTTTTACAAAATTGATCTTTACTTGAAGCGACTTAAAAATGGTTTCAATTTCTTCATTGGCAGTTCCGGCAATTTCCCAGACCGGCCGGTATAAAAAAGTAGCCCATCCGTTTATGCGGTAAACATTTGCCGCCAAACCCAAACCGGAAAGAGGATGAATAACCGAGTTGATTATAACAGGCTTTGTTAAAGAATTCAACGCTGGGGAAATTTCATTCTCCTTTAAACAGAAAAAAGCATCAGCATTTTTGTATTGGCTGAAACCTGCAGTATTTTCTGCCCTTAGCCAGTCAATATCTGGCCTTGAACCGGTCAGTTCATTCCATTGCTCATCCGATGCTGCAACAACAATCATCATAATTTTTTTACAAAAATAGGTGGTTGAGAAAAGATATATTTGCAATTAAGAAAATAAACTAAAAGAAAGATGAAAAAAATAATCAACACACCCAATGCACCTGCACCCATTGGCCCTTACAACCAGGCTGTAATGACTGGCGATATGCTTTTTATTTCAGGACAGGTTGCACTGATTCCCGGCACCGGCGACCTGGCAAATGCAGATCTTACCGAAGAAACCAACCAGGTAATGAAAAACCTGAAAGCTATACTGACAGAGGCTGGTATGGATTTCAGCCATGTTGTAAAAACAACTATCTTTTTAAGCGATATGAGTTTGTTTGCAGCTGTGAATGAAATTTACGGCAGTTATTTTACTTCAGATTATCCCGCCAGGGAAACAGTTGCAGTTAAAGGCCTGCCCAAAAATGTTAATGTAGAAATAAGCATGATAGCTTCAAAATGAGTATTGAAAAAACGGTGATCATTACCGCCAGGGTTCCTGATGCATTGATTGAAACTTTGCAGCAAAAGGGATTTACAGTGATGTATCTTCCTGAAATAACTTATGAAGAGTTAAACAGACTTATTGATAAGGCAGCAGGAATTATTGTAACTACAAGAATAAAGATTGATAAAACTATTTTAGATAAAGCCACCTGTCTTAAATGGATTGGCAGACTGGGTAGCGGAATGGAATTGATTGATGTGGGCTATGCCGAAAGCAAGGGAATACAATGTGTAAGCAGTCCCGAGGGAAACCGTAATGCAGTTGCAGAGCATGCTTTGGGAATGCTGTTGAACCTGCAGAAAAAAATAAGCAGCAGTTTTGATGAAATTAAGAATGGGAAATGGATTCGTGAAGAAAACCGTGGCACAGAGTTAAGTGGTAAAACGGTTGGTATTATTGGCTATGGAAATACCGGCAGCAGTTTTGCCAGGCTGCTTTCTGTTTTTAATGTTACGGTTTTGGCTTATGATAAAAATAAATACGGTTTTAGTCACGATCATGTTAAAGAGGCCAACCTGGATCATATCTGCCGTTATGCCGATGTGATCAGTTTTCATGTACCGCTGGCAGATGATACCCTGCACATGGCTAATGCAGATTTTTTTAATTCATTGCAGCAAAAACCTTTTATTATTAATACTTCACGGGGTTCTGTTGTGCAAACTTCTGCCTTAATACATGCGTTGGAACAAAATATTATTGCCGGTGCAGCGTTGGATGTTTTGGAAAATGAGCAATTAAACAGTTTTACTCTTGCACAAAAGGAAGAAATGCTGTATCTTACAAAGCACCCCAATATAATATTAACACCTCATATTGCTGGTTATTCAACCCAGGCCTTTAATAAAATGAGTGCGGTTATACTGGAAAAGCTGGGGATATAATTTTTTTACTATTTTTGTGATACATGCAACGCCTTAGGCCACCTGAGGCGTTGTATTTTTTTTATTTGTTTAAACTGAATTTATGAATGCAACCAATTATGTAACAGCCGAAACGTTTGAAAGGTTGAAGGAAGAGTTACAGCACATGAAAGGTGTGGACAGACCTGCGGCAAGCCATGCCATTGCAGAAGCCAGGGAAAAAGGCGACCTGAAAGAAAATGCAGAATATGATGCAGCCAAAGAAGCACAGGGTATGCTGGAAGCTAAAATAAAACAGCTGGAAGGTGTGCTTGCCAATGCCCGTATTTTGGATGAAAGCAATATTGACACCAGTAAGGTTTCTATTCTTACCAAGGTTACTTTAACTAACATGAATACCAAAAAACAGGTAACCTATAAAATAGTTTCTGAAAACGAAGCGGATCTGAAGCTGGGAAAAATTTCAGTTACTTCGCCTATTGGCAAAAGCCTGTTGGGGAAAGTTATTGGCGATGAGGTTGATGTAATTGTGCCTGCAGGCGTACTCAAATTTAAAGTTGAAAAAATTGAACTTTAGCCGGCAGTAAGATATTCTGATCCCATTCGCCAGCTGGCAAATGGGATTTTTTTGTGCATTATATTTGCTAAAACATTTGCTATGACCATCTTCTCAAGAATCATCAACGGCGATATACCATCTTATAAAATTGCAGAGAATGAAAAATTTATTGCTTTTCTTGATATTCAACCATTGGTAACCGGCCATGTTTTGGTTGTACCTAAAACAGAAGTAGATAAACTATTTGATGTGCCGGATGATTACCTGGCAGCCATGCTGGTATTTGCAAA
>JAOAUI010000257.1 GCA_030157685.1 Ferruginibacter sp.
CCCCAGTCCAGGTCAATTTCATCTTTGCTACGCAGGTTCAGTCCTTCGGGGTTGGGCATGCCATCGTACCAGGGTTCAATACGCAGGTACACTTCGGCAAACTGTCCGGCGCCGCCGCTTTGCTTTTTGTGGCGGTAATTTCCTTCTGCACGGCGGCTGATGGTTTCACGATACGGAATTTTTGGTTTATCAAATTTTACATCCAGTTTATGAATATGTTCAATTTTCCATTGCAACACTTTCAGGTGCAGCTCGCCCTGGCAATGCAGCAGTGTTTGTTTTATTTCGGGCGATACTTCAAAATGCATACTGGCATCTTCTTCCTGCAACGTATGCAGTGCATTCGATAATTTTTCTTCATCGCCTTTATTAACCGAAGAGATGGCGACCGTAACACTGGCCTTCGGAAAAACAATGGGTTCCAGTTCCAGGTTCACACCTTTTTCATGCAGTGTATTGTTAACATGGGTTGACCGTAATTTGATGGTAGCGCCAATATCGCCTGCCACCAGTTCCTGCACAGGCAAACGGTTATGGCCTTCCAGCAAAAACAATTGGTTTATTTTTTCGGTAGTGCCGGTATTTTCATTTACCAGTTCAATGCCGCTCTTTACACTGCCGCTGCACACTTTAAACAAACTAAGTTCGCCAATATGCGGTTCTATAATTGTTTTAAAAATAAAAATGCAGGCAGGCCCATTAACATCGCAGGGCAGTTCGGCACCGGCTTTTGTTTTTTGTGCAGGCATTTCATAAGCAGCCGGGCATACATAATCTATAAAACTCATGATACGGCCAATGCCCATATTTTTTTCGGCGCTGGCGCAAAACAACGGAAATATATCATGCCTGATCATAGACTCATGCAAACCGGCTTTCATTTCTTCTTCGGTCAGTTCGCCCTGGTCAAAATATTTTTCCATCAGGTTCTCATCGTTCGATGCAATGGTTTCTATCAGTTCCTTATGCAGTTGTTCTGCTCTTGGTTTTTCATCATCAGGTATCTGTAATTTTTCGGGCTTCCCACCATCAGCGCCATATTTATACATGATCATATTGAGTACGTCAACAATACAATTGAAGCCGCTACCCGTTTGCACAGGATATTGCACGGCAACTACATTACTACCAAAATGCGATTTGGCATCGGCCAGTGTACGGTCAAAATCGGCATCATTATTATCAAGCTGGTTAACAACAAAAATGGTGGGTGTTTTAAACGTGTTGGTATATTCCCAGATAATATCCGTTCCAACTTCCACGCCCATGGCTGCATTTAAAACCAGTACGCCGGTATCTGCCACCCGCAGGGCGCTTATCACTTCGCCGGCAAAATCATCATAACCGGGTGTATCTATAATATTAATCTTATAGTCCTTCCAGGTGGTATGCAGCAGCGAAGCAAATACCGAACTTTCCCTCTCCGTTTCCAGTTCATGATAATCGCTTACTGTGTTTTTTGCAGCTATACTGCCGCGGCGTTTAGTAATGCCTGCATCAAAAAGCATGCACTCGGCCAGTGTGGTTTTACCACAGCCTGCATGCCCCAGCAGGGCAATATTTTTTACATGTTTATAATCGTAGGTTGCCATAACATAAAATTTAATAATTGTGAATAGTACAATACTAAACCAGCCAGCTTTTTATAAGCTGGCTGGTTGTTTTACAGGTTATTGTTTTATAAAAGCATGAAACTCATTATCGAGTTTATCAAGGTCGGCCAGTAGCATGTCCAGTTTTTCCTTGATATAATGATGCGGTATCCGGTGGCCGAAGGTTGGATGTTTTTCCGCTTCACTTACATGATACCTGATCTCATGCTTCAGGTCGTGAATATTAATAAGCTGGATATGAAACTGGTTGTGGAAATGTTCAATACCAAGCAATACAGCGGGGTCTGTTTTGCCCGGGGCAAAATAATATAACTCGTTTTTAAACTGATTGATCTTTTCACGGTAAGATGCCAGTTCGGTAAGCCATTGGGCACATTCTTCCATGAGTGTGCGGTGTTGTGTTTCTGTATACATGTTGATTGAATTTATGTATTATAAAAGGATTTAGTAAAAATTGTAATTACAGAATAAAGGTAATACCCGCCTGAAAAGAATTCCTGATATTGGTCATGCAACACAATAAACCTTATCATTTTCAGAGAGGCGGGAAAGGGATATAACAGAATGTAATGGGAGTAATCTGCATTCTTTGTTAGTAGTAAGGATGCTATAATCAAATCTAATAAAAAAAATGCAAAATGTAAAGAGGGAAGAAAATAAATATTGAAATAGCATTGGCCCGGTTGCCGGTTTGCAAATACGTGTTAAGTTTTTATTTTATTAAGTCCGGATGTTCAATAAAAAATATACACCGGTTTCATTTTCTTAAAGAAATATAAAATTCATTTACAGTTTTTGTACTGATTGTTTTGCAATCTTTCTTTTATTTAATTAACATTCTGTTGATAAGTAAATGCACAATCTATTAAATGCATTTCGTTACATTTGGAAAAGAGACAAGTTAGTAAGCAATTGTATTTTTATTGATCACTAACCGCTGCTATGTTACCCTGGCAAACCAGCATTACAGAAACAGTGGCAAAAACTAAAATCCATTGACAGAAACGATCATTAATCTCGAAACCGTAAACCCTATCGAATTCTTTGGCGTAAACAACGGTAAGTTAGACATCCTCAAAAAGAAATTTCCCCTTTTAAAAATTCTCAGTCGTGGCACGCAGATAAAATTAAGCGGGGCCCCGGAACAAATTGAAGGCGCCAGGGAAAAAATTGATCTTATTCTCAGTTATTTAGAACGCAACGGCCACATGAGTGCCAATTATTTTGAACAGATACTCGGTGGCGATGATGAAAAGGTGGTTGACAATTTTATGGACCGCAACCCCAATGATGTACTGGTATTTGGCCCTAATGGTAAAACGGTAAGGGCACGTACAGCCAACCAAAAAAGGATGGTGGAAGCCTGCGATAAAAATGATATCCTGTTTGCCATTGGCCCCGCCGGTACCGGTAAAACCTATACTGCTGTGGCTTTAGCGGTAAGGGCTTTAAAGAACAAATCGGTTAAAAAAATTATTTTAACCAGGCCTGCAGTAGAAGCCGGTGAAAGCCTTGGCTTTTTACCCGGCGATCTGAAGGAAAAGATTGATCCCTATTTACGCCCGCTATACGATGCGCTGGATGATATGATACCTGCCGATAAACTGGGCTATTACATGAGCACCCGTACCATTGAGATTGCGCCACTGGCTTACATGCGTGGCCGCACACTGGACAATGCTTTTATTATATTGGATGAGGCACAAAATACAAACGACCTGCAGATAAAAATGTTTTTAACCAGGATTGGCCCCAATGCCAAAGCCATCATCACCGGGGATCCTACGCAGATCGATCTGCCAAAAAATCAGCAGAGCGGTTTGTTTAAAGCTACCCGTATTTTAAAAAATATTGAAGGCATATCCCATATTGAACTGGATGAAGAAGACGTGGTAAGGCACCGTTTGGTTAAACAGATCATCAAGGCATACAACAAAGATGATGTAAGAGTAACAGATGCAAAGGCAACCGAACACAAAACCGGCGAGTCCAAAAAGCCCACACAACCCTGAGTTTACTAACCTTGTACATACCGGAGGCAGTGTTACTACTGCCTCTTTTTTTATGTGTAGCTGAACCAGCTTACCGGTTATAATAAACCGTAAAAAAAATAACCGGTTGCAGCTAAATAAAATTAATTTTAGGTTTAAAATATAACCATGAAAAAAATAATCACTGCATG
>JAOAUI010000258.1 GCA_030157685.1 Ferruginibacter sp.
TCAGCGAAAAAAGCAAGCGCCGCAGCCACAGCCCCTTCCGCAGTTTTCAAAACATATGGGCCAGTTTCGAAGTATTTAATCTCATAGACCGCCGCAATACCATCTCCTTCCAACTCATTAAAGATTTTGCAAACAATGTGTATGCCCTGCCTAACAGGTTAACACCCAGGTTGGTTAATTTTAAGATTGTGGGGAGGTTTTAAATACCAACTTTAGTTTTTCATAGCATCATCGTTGCGTCGCAATCACTTTATCGGCATACCACTGAGGAACTTTAATTGTGTTTTGTTAAACACTTTTGTTCAATATCAGTTCCTCACATAGCATTCTTCACTATTCAGGGTATTTCTTTTTTTGGAGAATATATATACCTTGCACCCGATCTAAACAAAAACAATAAAATACCTAAAACAAATGCAAATGAACTTACTTAAACCGATCATCTTTATTGGCATAATCACTGTTTTCTATGCCTGCTCAAGTACAAAAAGTACCAAAACTGAAACGAAAACCGAAATTAAAGAGGATGTGGTTATTGCTCCGCCAGTTAATATAAATGCACTGCAGGTTGACCCGCATTTACAAAATGGCAAGACCATCAACCTTAAAACAGGCGATAGGTTTGATGTGGTATTTCTACGTGAATGCATTGGTTGCGCCGAAGTTTGGAGAATTACAAATATTGATAAAGACAAGATAGGCCAGATGGAAAGTACTTATAAAAATGGCCCGGCTTCGGGTGTGAACGGCGGCTCACAGGATCATATCTTTCATTTTATGGCAAAGGATAAAGGTATATCTACTTTGACTTTTGTTTATTTTAAAGATACCAGGACCATTACGTTTGATGTAAAGTAAAATAAGAGCACAAAAAATATTCCTTCAGCCATAGGTAATATCCGGCACAATTCACTAATAAAAGGCACTTCAAAAGAGTGCCTTTTATTAGTTTAAAACTGTTAAACGTTCTTCGTTGCAAAACAAAATCTTCTCACCTTTGTAGGTGTTCCCAATTCACCCACAAGTCAATCGCCTCTCCAGCAAACGCCGCTGTTTGGTCTCCTCCGACCAACGGCGAAAAGCCCCAGTATACCCCAGCAACAAAACCAAAGCAGCCCAATTCAAATCGCCGTTTGCCTTAGGGCCAATTAGCAGCAGTACAAACAATTGATTATCAATATAAAAACCTAATAACAATACGTCCCGGGCCTATTCATACCCCGTCTAACTACCTATTCGGGTACGTCCGGGATGTATTCCGAATACATCAGGAACAGGTATTTACCCAGTAACCCTACCTATTCAACTACGTGTGTGGACGTACCGGAGTACGTGCCGGACTAATTGAGAATACGTGGTACACGTATTGGGAATACGTCATTGACGTATTCTGACCCCGTCACCCTACCTATTCGAATACGTCTGCATACCTATTCAAATAGATCATCCCACGTAATAAATACCTCTCCCGCACGTATTCAGAACAGGTTTTTGGCTATTTACGTACCTGTTTCTGCCAGCCAGGCATCCCAGGCAGCCCTAAAACGATAATCAAAAAAAAATGGCTCATACCACTACGAACCATTTTAATAGAAAGTTTAAATATATTTTAATTCGGCACTTCCACCACCGTCCAGTTTTTTGTACGCCTGTTCCAGAGTATGCTGTAATCTTTACCATGCATTAATTTAAAAGTTCTGAAACCATTAAAGTATGGAAGTTTAAGCCAGCCGTACTGGTAAATTTCAAATCTAAAAAGAAATGCTTCGCCTGCTTTTATTTCTGCAGGCTGATAGGTTTTTCCATCATCGCTTAATTGAACAGTTTGTGTCTTTGTGCTTTGTATGGTAAGGCTTATCCAGCTGGGATCATCAACAGGCGGCAGGTTTGTATTACCGGAACCGCCCGGGTTTCCGCCGGAATTACCACCCTGGTTTCCAGAAGGGTTACCACCGGGATTACCACCCTGGTTGGGATTTGAATTACCGTTGGTGTTACCCGGCACTTCGGCTTTTGCAGTGTTCCATCCACGGGTAATAGCTGCTAACCTGTCTCTTTTTGCAGGATGTGAGGAACTGGCCTGGTCGCTTGCAATGGCATTCATGGCAGCAAGTGATTCGTTAAGATTGGCACCCAGTTTCTGCATTACATATCCCGAAAAAGCATCGGCTTCAATTTCTTTTGGAGGGGTACTTCCCTGATTGCTGACAACATGATTATAATAATGATGCCCCATTTCATGCGCCAATACACTGATGGAAGCCCATTTGGTGGCCGAATATGCATCAATGTCTTCCAGGAAATCATTATCGTAAATGATCCAGCGGGCATTACGGATAATCGTTGCATAAGCATTACGGATACCATTCTGTTCACGTACACTAAAGTTTTCTTTCCATTTAATGCTGTCCAGCATGCTATTTAAAATATCTTTTGCTTCGTAAACCGAAGCAAAATTTGTTTTAAGCAAAGAACGTGGCGGCACTTTAAAACCGCAGCCGGTTATTTTTTGCGCCTGTGCCGAAATGGAAAAAGCAAGCAAAAAGAAAAGGATCAGTTTTTTCATTGTATCGTTATTATTTAAAAAATCTACAGTTTGTATTAAACTAAATGTACAACATTATTTTTTCCCTTTATTGCAGGCTTTGCATTTAAAGGGCGAAAAAAATTGCAAAGTGAACAAGACTGGATTTTGTTCATTTATATTTACAATCTAAATCATCATTAGTGAAACTTAACCATAAGGAATTAGTTGATTTGCTGCAAAGAGCCTACTCTGCCGAAAAAGCGGCGGCATTTGCTTACCAGGGCCATGCAGGTTCGGTTAAAGACGAAATACAAAAAAAGGCCATCAGGCAAATTGAGCTGGACGAATGGAACCACCGCAGCGAAGTGCTGCAAATAATGAATCAATATGAAATTCCGGTTTCAAAATGGTATGAGTTCCGGTTTCATGTTATTGGAAAAACGATCTCCTTCAGTTGTTATATTATTGGCTGGTTTATGCCCTTTTATTTTGCCGGCAGTTTAGAGAGTGGCAATGTTTGTGAATACTTCAGAATGAAACAGTTCTTTAATACACTTGGTATAAAGGAACACGATACTGTATTATATGAAATGGGCATCAAAGAAAAAGAGCATGAAGTTTATTTTTTGAGTATGATAAAGAACAACAGGCTGCTTCCTTTTTTTGAAAAGGTATTTAAGTGGGGCAGTAAAAAGAGTTCGAATAATATAGATATGGAAGATATTAAGCCGGTTGAAGGATCGGATATTTATTGCAGGCGCAAATAAGTTTAAAAAAATGCCCGGCAGAAAATCTGCAGGGCATTCAATATTTTGGGAAATGTTTTTATTACTTCACGGGCATTATGCTCACAGCGCACCCGCCGCCAGGCGCCAGTTTTAAGTTTAATACAGATTTACTGTCAACCACCTGTTTGCTAATGATGTAAGCCGCAGGGTTTTTCTGATAATCAGCATCAGCAGCATCGGCGTAAATAATAGCTGTATATTTTTTACCGGCATCTAAAAAATCAAGATTCACATTTGTTGTCCGGCTGTTCTCATTGGTTATTGATCCAACAAACCAGTTATTGGTTCCTTTTGCTTTTCTGGCCACGGTTATATATTCCCCGGGTTCAGCTTCCAGGTATTTGCTGTCGTCCCAATCAACAGCCACATCTTTAATAAACTGAAAAGCATCCATTTTCTTTTCATAAGATTCCGGCAGGTCGGCAGCCATTTGCAGCGGACTGCAAATAGTTACATACAATGCCAGTTGCTT
>JAOAUI010000259.1 GCA_030157685.1 Ferruginibacter sp.
GTGATTTTATCAAACAATTCGACTGCAGCAAGTTTAAAACCAGGTTTGCCTGTGAGGTTAAAGATTTTGAACCCACCGATTATCTTGAACGTAAGGAAGCCCGAAAAATTGACCGCTTTACCCAGTTTGCCTTAATAGCAAGTGATGAAGCCATTAAAGATGCCGGCATCAGCAGAGAAAATGTTGATGTGGACAGGGTAGGTGTAATTTTTGCCAGCGGCATTGGTGGCATCACCACTTTTTATGAAGAGGTGAGCAACTTTGCTTTAGGCGATGGCACCCCACGTTACAATCCCTTCTTTATTCCTAAAATGATATTGGATATTGCCGCAGGGCAGATATCTATGCGTTATGGTTTCAGAGGCCCCAATTATGCAGTAGTGAGTGCCTGCGCAAGCAGCACCAATGCAATCATTGATGCTTTTGATACTATCAGGCTGGGTAAGGCCGATATTATTGTTACCGGGGGAAGCGAAGCGGTTATCAGCTCGCCGGGTGTTGGTGGTTTTAATGCCATGAAAGCACTCAGTGAAAGAAATGATGACCCATCTACTGCCAGCCGGCCTTTTGATAAAGACCGTGATGGTTTTGTTATGGGAGAGGGTGCTGGTGTTCTTGTATTGGAAAGCCTGGAACATGCACTTGCCCGTGGCGCAAAAATTTATTGCGAAATTGCCGGTGGCGGTGCTACTGCCGATGCACATCATATTACAGCACCACATCCCGAAGGGCTGGGTGCAAAAAATGTGATGAATGTTGCTTTACAGGATGCAGGTTTAAAACCGGAAGATATTGACTACATCAATGTACATGGTACTTCAACTCCGCTGGGCGATTTAGCCGAAACAAAAGCTATCCTGAGTGTTTTTGGTGAACATGCTTACGATTTAAATATCAGCTCTACCAAAAGTATGACGGGCCATTGCCTGGGTGCTGCCGGTGTGCTGGAAGCACTTGCCTGTATCATGGCAGTGGTAAAAGATATTGTCCCTCCAACGATCAATCACTTTACCGACGATCCGGAACTGGATCCCAAACTTAATTTTACTTTTAACAAAGCACAGCACCGTACGGTTAATGCGGCCCTCAGCAATACTTTTGGCTTTGGCGGGCATAATGCATCTGTTATTGTAAAAAAATACGTTGCTTAATATTTCTCTATACTTCTTTTTCAACTTTAGTTGCATAAATTTTTCTTAATTTTATTTGATTTAAATAAAGTTAATTTCACGGAAACGATTTATTCACTTTGCAATTCATAAAAAATTTTTTTAAAAGCCAATCCCATAACCGGGAGTTTAAAAAACAACTGAGCAATGTGCTTGGTTTTACACCGGGCGAAATTAACTTGTACAAAACGGCACTCAGCCACCGAAGCGTACGGGAAGGCGCCGATGAAAACAATGAAAGGCTGGAGTTTTTAGGCGATGCGGTTTTAAGTTCTATAGTTGCTCATTATCTTTTCAGAAAATATCCATATAAAGGCGAAGGTTTTTTAACAGAGATGAGAAGCAAGATGGTAAACCGCCAGAAGCTGAATGACATTGCCTTAAAAATGGGGCTTAAAAAAATTACCTTTTACAATAAGTACGATAATGCACTGAAGATATCGCAGATATTTGGCAACACCCTGGAAGCATTGATAGGCGCCGTGTACCTGGATAAGGGATATTCCGGAACGCATAGGTGGGTAGAGAAATGCATTATTATGCCGCACATGTTTATGGATGATCTGGAAGATGTGGAAATTAATATTAAAAACAGGTTATACGGTTGGGCCAATAAAAATGGTAAGGCACTTGAGTTTGAAACGCTGGATGAAAAATTTGAGAACGGTCGCCGTTTATTTACCATCGGCGCTACTGTTGATGGTGAGTTGATAGCAGAAGCAAAAGGATACAATAAGAAAGATGCCAGCCAGATTGCGGCACAGCTGGCGGTGGATAAATTGGGACTTTAAATCAGTCAGGAGTTTTTTAGTTCGGAGTCTGGAATAGAAAGCACTCTCCTAACTCCTAACTCACTTAACTACGAACTATGAATTTTGGAATTTTAGGAAGCGGAAGCTGGGGAACGGCCATAGCAAAAATTTTAACCGACAACGGTAATACCATTTATTGGTGGAACAGGAGTGAAGCGCATATCAAACACATACAGGAAAGGCATCACAATCCGCAGTACCTGTCTGCAGCTCATCTCGATACTTCTAAATTAAGATTAACTACAAACCCGGCTGAAGTTATTACCAACAGCGATTGCATTGTAATGGTAATACCATCTGCTTATACCGATGATGCATTGCGTGGTTTAGACAGAAATATTTTCCAGGGTAAAAAAATCATCTCGGCTATAAAAGGAATTTTACCAGAAAGTAATTTGCTGCTGAATGAATATCTAAAGGACGAATTTGCCGTTGATCTGAAAAATTATTTTGCAGTACTTGGCCCCTGCCATGCAGAGGAAGTGGCGGCTGAAAAATTATCATATCTCACTTTTTCGGGCATTGACAAAAAAGTTACGCATGAAATTGCTGACTGCTTTAAAACCCGCTATTTAAATACGGTTGAGAACGATGACATTTTTGGTGTGCAGTATGCCGCTGTTTTAAAAAATATTTATGCGGTAGGTTCGGGCATTGCCCACGGGCTTGATTACGGTGATAATTTTTTAAGCGTATTTATTGCTAATTGTGCCGATGAAATGGCGGGGTTTTTAAAGAAGGCCGGTATTAAAAATATTGAAGTAGGCCATACAGATATTCGCAAACCTGCCGAAGAGCATCGTTCAAATAATTATGCAGCTTCGGTTTACCTGGGCGATCTGTTGGTTACCTGTTACTCACTCCACAGCCGTAACCGTGCTTTTGGTAACATGATTGGCAAAGGCTACTCTGTAAAGGCAGCCCAATTGGAAATGAGTATGGTTGCCGAAGGCTATAATGCCAGTAAATGCATGCATATCATTAACCGGAAAATATTGGCAGATATGCCCATTGCAGATACCGTTTATAAAATTTTATGGGAAAACCTGCCTGCGGCCAAAGGTTTTAACAGTATTGAGTTGTGTTTGGTATAAAAAGGTTGTAGCTTTATATCAGAAAAACGAAAACAATGCCTTTCTCTTTTTCAAATATCAGTTCAACAGTGCTCATCTTTATGGTGGCTTGCTTAAGTATAGCAGAGCTTGTTAAGTATTTGAAGAGACATTATAGTCACTCAGAAAAATAGATCTGCTGCAATTCCGTCAGCAAATAATTTTCCTTCTCTTGTTAAAATAAGTTTACTATTCACAAATTTTAATTTACCGGTGCTTTCATACTTGCTGCTTGCTGTTTTTATCTTGTTGCTTTTTTCTGCCCCGAAAATATTACTTACATAATTCAAGTCTAATCCTTCCATGGTTCTCAGCGAAGTCATAATGTATTCATTCAGCTGTTGAGTTTCAGTAAGCACTTCTTCTTCAAAAGGAATAATATTTTTTTGTAAAGATTGAATGTATAAACTGTTGTTGGCAACATTCCATCTTCTGCTCTTGCCATCAAATGCATGTGCGGCAGGGCCAAAGGCATAGTAAGGTTCACCACTCCAATAGCTGCTGTTGTGTTTACTGCGCAATCCTGGTTTTGCAAAATTGCTGATTTCGTAATGTTCATAACCGGCTTCCTGTATCCAATCCATCAGCAATAAAAACTGGCGGGCTTGTTTTTCTGCATCAACAGGTTCTTTTTTATGTAGTGCAATCATTTTATCCAGTGCAGTTTTGGGC
>JAOAUI010000260.1 GCA_030157685.1 Ferruginibacter sp.
CTGAAAACAAAGGATTTAAGTTTTAACATTATGGCTTTTAAATTGTTTTTTAATGATTAACCCGAATAAAGTAATTTTAATTCTCAATATCAACTTTAACGTATGGCAAAGTTCAGCAGAATATCTCTAATTTCCTTTTTACTTTTAACCGGTTCTTATTTTGCTGTTGCGCAGGTAAATGCTGTGGAATTTGGTAAGAACAGGGTTCAATACAAAAAATTCAAGTGGAGTTATTATCAAACCAAAAACTTCAATGTTTATTACCACCAAAATGGCGAGGAACTTGCCAAATTTATAGCCCAGAGCGCCGAGAAGGAATTACCACAAATGGAGTCTGCTGCCGAATACAGCCTGCAGCGCCGTGCCAATATTGTTTTATACAACGATTTTGCCGAAATGCAGCAAAGCAATATTGGTTTGGGCATTGACTGGCAAAACACCAGTGCAGGCACCAAACTCGTAAACAACAAAATGGTTGTTTATTTTGAGGCCGATCATCAAAAATTACGTTTGCAGGTAAGGCATGGCATTGCCCAGATACTTACCGAAAACCGTTTGTTTGGCGATGATATTGGCGAAGTGGCCGGCAACCAGGCCCTGCTTGATTTGCCCAAATGGCTTACCGATGGATACATCAGCTACCTGGCGCAAAACTGGAGCACCGAACTTGACGATGAAATGAAAAGCGAAATGCTGAGCGGTGATTACAGTAAATTTTCAAAATTTTCTTTTGTTAAACCCGAGCTTGCAGGCCATGCTTTTTGGTATTATATAGAAGAGAAATACAAAAAAGAAAATGTAACCTACCTGCTTTACCTGGCTACTGTTTATAAAAATCTTAATAAAGCATGTTTACAGGTTTGTAAAAAGAAGTTTAAAGAGGTTCTGGCCGAATTTATGGAATACCAGGATGACAAGTATTACAAAGACATAACCAAAAGAAAACCATATCCCAAAGGAAGTTATGTTGATGGTTTTACCATTAATAACCGGCTGGATTATTTCAGGTTTAATGTAAACCCTACCAAGCGTAACAATTCTTATGTGGTAACACAATTTAAAAAAGGAATAGTACGGGTTATTTATAATGATGAGTTTGAAAATAAGACCCTGCTGAAATACGGCATACGCAGTTATAAAAATGAAATGAACCCCAATTACCCAATGATGGCATGGGATCCTAAGGGTACAAGGATATCTGTTTTGTATACCACCGAAGGAAAATTAAAGCTGTTTGTTTACGACATTATAAACCGTCAGAAACAATATAAGATTGACCTGACCAACCATTTTGACCAGGTGCAGGATATGAAGTATATGCTGAACAGCAATACACTTTTATTAACTGCCGTAAAAAACGGTCATACCGATATTTTTACTTTCGAAATTCAAAATGAAAAAGTAAAACAGATAACTAATGATGTGTATGATGACCTGGATGCTTCTTTTGTAGCATTCCCCAATAAAACCGGTATCATCTTCAGCAGTAACAGGCCATTGCCAGGTGCAAAAAGCAGCGATGCAGTTTTACCCAGCGACAGCAAATACAATATCTTTTTAATTACCGATTTTGGCGATAAACCCGAGCTTAACCAGATTACCCAGCTGTCTAAATTAAAGTATGGCAATGCCCGTTCTCCCATGCAGTACAATGAAAGCCATTTTACTTTTGTAAGCGATGAGAATGGTGTTGGCAACCGCTATGCCGGTTTCTTTACCACCAAAAAAGCCGGGCTGGATACGCTGGTTTTAATTGCAGACCAGATCTTACGCAACCCATCTGCAAAAGAAGTTGACAGCACTTTAAAAGCATATAGAAAAACAGATGTTGACTCAGTAGCCGTGGTTTCTGTTTCAGAAGATTCGGCCTACACTTTCCCTTTAACCAATTACCAGAGCACACTTGCCGAAACCCGTATTGCAGGCGATAACAACCAGGTAAGTGAAGTTACCCGCCAGAGCGATGATAAAGTTTTGTACAAATTAAAGATTGATGAATACACTTTACGCCGCAGAAATATTACCGCCCAGCCAACCGAATACATGAAGAAAGTAATGGGTGAATATAAAGACACGGCCGCTACAAAAAAAGCGGTTGCTGCAGCAAAAAAGGATGAAGATATTTTTCAGACGGAATTTACCAATGAGAAAAAAGACAGCAGTGTTGCAGGTAAAGAAATTGATGCTTTAAAACCCAGATACGATGTTTTAAAGACAATAAAAAAATTCAGGTATAAGCCACCAAAGTTCTCTGTTGATTATGGTTCTGCAGGTTTTAGTACGGGTGTACTTATTAACCGCTACCAGCCTTATTCAGGTAGAGATAATCAGGAAGCCATCAGGCTAAATTCAGGAACTCCGCTTAGCGGCCTTATCAGGCTGGGCACATCTGAATTGATGGAAGATGTAAAAATTACAGGCGGTTATAAAATATCAACCAATTTAAAAGACAATGAGTGGCTGATGAGTTACCAGAATTACAAACGCAGAATTGACTGGGGTGCTACTTATTACCGCAATGTAGTGTCAACTGCTTTTCCTGTTTATGATGACAGTACGGGCAATCTGATTGATTATTTTGCAGGAAGAATGTTTACCAACCTTTACCAGGTAAATGTTAGTTATCCTTTTGACAGAAGTAAAAGCATAAGACTTACAACCGGTATCAGATCAGACAAGGCAGTGGTGTCAGCAGACGCAAATTTTTCACCAACTGTTAGCATTGGGGACCAGAAAACATTATACTCCACTACCAAGCTGGAATATATTTACGATAACTCCATGAACCCTGCCATGAATATCTGGAATGGCCTGCGGTACAAAATTTATTTTGATTACAACAGGCAGGTAAATAAAGTGAGATTTGCCGAAGGGCCCAGCACTTTTAATTTAGGTTTTGATGCCCGGTATTATTATCCAATTCACCGCAACTTTATCTGGGCCGGCAGGGCCGCAGGCGATTTTAGCTGGGGTAACCAAAAACTCATTTATTACTTAGGTGGTGTTGATGGCTGGCTGATGTTTGGGCCCAACCAAAAACCCGGTAGTAACAAAGACAGGTATTTTAATACCAACAACCAGCCTGCAGCCGATCAAAATTATGCATTTGAAAGCCTGGCTGTTAATATGCGTGGTTTTATACAAAATGTAGCCAATGGCAACAATGCGGTTGTTATAAACAGCGAATTCAGGTTGCCAATTGTATCAACTTTCTTTAACCGAACCATCAATAATTCTTTCCTTAATAATTTTCAAATTGTTCAGTTCATTGATTTAGGCACAGCCTGGAATGGTGCATACTCAGGAATAAAACGCCCGGTGGCGGTTTACGGACAGGTGCCTTTGCAGGTAAAACAAAAAGCCGGTGGCATTGGCCCATTTGCCGGTGGCTATGGTTTTGGTGCCCGCAGCACTCTGTTGGGTTATTTTATAAAGTTTGATGCAGCATGGCCAATGAATGTTTTCTTTAAAGGAAAACCAATTATGTATCTTGCTTTAGGGCTGGATTTTTAAATCTCTTTATATACATTAAATATTTGCCTGGCTTAAATAGCCGGGCAATTTTTTTATGGAAACATACAGCAGGTAAAAAAATACAGTGAATACCACAGTAATTCCCCAGGTTTGCACATGATCAAACGGAGAAACAATCCGGTGGCCGATTGAAGACAACAGTTTAAATGGATTGCTGATTATATCCCAGCTGTTCCATCTTAAAAAACGGCCAAGGTAAACACCAAATGAACCCAGAAATAAGATCACTAAAATCAAGGGTGCCTGCAGTTTCCTGTTAACTGTTTTGCTTAAAAAAGCTTCAACCCGGTACAGCGAAATAAAAGCCAGCATTAAACCAAGAACTGCAGATGAAAATAAAAGCAGTGCATCAAACCATTTAGGAACAGGGCTTTCCAGATCAATATGTATCAAATCAGTAACAATGTACAAAGCGTTTGGAAAGAAAGCAAGCCAGCAGCAAAATACCAAGGCTGACTTCCATTTAGCTTTATCGTTCAGTTTTTTAAACAAACTGCTGATCATACATGGTATCCAGGCCAGGAAAATATTCCATACCAAAAACAGGTAAATGGTACTGCCGGTATAAAAAATACGCACAGCTATTAACAAACCTATAAAGGCATAAAATGCCAACAATATTTTTTGAAAAGAGAATGATGTTTTCACTATTAAATTGATTTGATGAGGTTGATTATTTTAGGCAGAAAAATTATACCGCCTGTTATTAAGCTAAAGAAAGCCGCAACCAAAACGGCCCCTGCGGCAATGTCTTTTACCTTTTTAATTCCTGGATGCTCTTCTTTATGAACTACATCGCAAAATTTTTCAATGGCAGTGTTTAACATCTCCATTACAAGAACAAAAGCAATACAAAAGCAAACAGCTATCCATTCAATGGCTGATATATTAAACGCAACAGAAAACAGCAAAGCAACAATTGCAATAACGGAGTGAATCCTGAAATTCGGTTCAGATTGAAAACAGGATTTTATACCTGTACAGGCATATTCAAAGGATTTTATCAGTTTCATAATTATTTAATTAAGAATGAAGTAATAACCGGTTTTGTCAGGCTCTTTTTAACATAGGTATCTGCAGCATTCCATGATAACCAGGAATATGTTTTTTGCTCTTCAAAAAATTCTTTCTTCCGCATTTCAAAAAACGCTTTTGCAGTAAGTCCTGAACGATATAAATATTCTCCTTCTCCCTGTACCGGTTCTTTTTTAGCATCCAGCACGTCCTGGTTTTTTTCCAGTAACGGAAGTGTTTTATCTGAAAGGGTTAATAAAAATTTCACATCAGGTGGAATGGTATTTTTATGCGCCAGGTTGTAGCTGGCAATTGTTTCATCCCAATGTACACAGGATGCGGCAACCAGCAGTACAACCGCAAACCAGCCATTAACCCGCCATAAATAATAAGCCGTTTTACGCTGATGAATTTTTATAAATACAGTGATCAACCCCATCAATACCATCAATAAAAACACCAGTACCCCAATACGCTTATAGGCCAGCCCCATGTGTGCTATGTAATAATAATCCCTTAGTAAAACCGAAATAACCAGTACGGCATTTTGTGCAATCCAGCCATAAGCACCATAGCGCAGCCATTTATTCTTTTTATAAAAATTTAAATTACCTCTGAAGAAAAACAACAGTACAATCATTGCAAGTACAATGGAGAAAATAAGCATACCGGTTCCTTCATGCACATATTGTGTAAGATTAAGATTGGGCGTATAGCTGAACCCAAACCATACATAGGCTATATCAATGACATTAATAAAAAGCAGCAGCACATTCAGCATCACCAGGCTTATTATGCCAACCGTATTTTCATTGCGTAAAGCCATAATTCCATTTGCAAAGCGGCCCATAAACAAAGTGAGCAAGTCGAACATGGCCGAATCCTTCCATTTTTTTAAATTGTGTTTTCTGCGCCACAGGTCATTGTGTTTGGAAAATTCTTTTTCCGAAAAATAATTGCTTTTCATTTTCAGTATCAATCCGCCGGTGATAAATAACCCCAACATTAAAAAACCAAATCTTCCCCAGTTAAACCAACTGAAAAAGCGTGCAAAAAATTGCTGCAGGGCAATTCCAATACTGTTAACCACATCCTTAAAAACCGTATTTGAAAATGAATAGATCATAAAAAACACTCCAACAATCATTAACGGAATAATTAAAAACCGCAACGCTTTCTTTATGCCCAGCGATTTGATCTCTCCCTTTTTAATCTTTCTAATATCTTCCAGAAAAGAAAACACAAACAGCAGGTAATTACCCACAGCAGATGCAACTGCATACCAGACCGAGCGATGCAGGAATTGGGTAAACACAACCACCAGTAAAAGCGTGGCGCTGAATGCCAGTTTACTGATAATGGTATTGTGTATAACCAGGGTTCCCAGGGTTACAACATGTGCCAGCAACAGCCATTTCATAGCTGGTTTGGTAAAAGCAGCCGGGTACAGATAAAAAACGGACGCTAAAATAAATGCATCAAACAGCAGGGCATTCAGCGCAATTTTTTCCTGCCAGAAAATAATGTTGAACAAAATGGCACCGGCAAATAGCAGTACAATTTTAAGTGCTGGAGTCTTCATGATTATTTTTTTAAAATTTGAATTACAAATAGTTCAATACAGTAGCAATAGCCAGTCAGCATGTAGTTAATTTTTTGCATCGTTATTTATTTTATGAATAAGAGATTCTGTGCTTTCCTGTAAAATGGAAAACCATGGCCAGTTTTTAATTGGAATACTTTTTTTACCACGCCGATAAGCTTTTACAAAAATTTTCCAATACTCTGGCATGGTTATAAATCCATACAAAACCGTTGCTGCCACCGGAAAAGAAAGATGCCCGTTACCCAGCATAAAACATTGCAAACAAACTTCTCCTTCGCCGGTAGTATCGTACTGCAAAAGAATATGCTTAACATCATGCTTGGCATAATGTGGCAGCAGTTTCAGGTTTTTATTTTCTAAAAAATGTATAAGGTCGTTGCCCAAAGTACCGGCAGGAAATTCATTCAGCTGTTTTGCAGTGTATGGAAACACCTGCGGCCTCCTTATAAACCGCAGTAAGGGCAACGCCATATTATGCGTAAGAAATACCAATGTTTTAGCACGAAGTCCTGCCATTGTGCAATAGAGCTTATTCATTGGTTTTAATTTGTTTTCTAAAGAATAAAACAGAAGTCAATGCCGAAACGATTATAGAAAGAGCTACAAAAAACCTGGCGCTTTTAAATTCAGTTCCAAGTGTATAAATAAAAAACAGACCGCCTGCTGTTGAGCAAAACAAAGCAGTACGTAATACAAACTGAAGCAGTTCATTTCCCTTTTTGTCTGTTGCCTGGGCTATTAAAGTAATGAACCAGACAAATCCTACCATTGGCACACTGAATACAAAAGAAAAAATAATGGCTAAGCCCAGGGGAGCTGGGCCCTCTTGCCTCAAATTACTATCCAGTGCCAGGATCGAAATTCCACTTAGCACCCCATTTAAGAGCGATGCTATAAACCAGACTCCCGCAAAAATCAAAGTGGTCTTTAAGTATTTATTCATAATTTAAAAGTGCTTTGTATTTCAAAGTAAACGTGCAAAAAAAATCACTTTACGGATCCGATCATTTTCGTTAATGCCTCCAGGTGCAGTTTAAATTCTTTTTCGCCATTTTTTGTTATTGAATAAGTAGTGTTTGTTTTACGGCCAATAAACCCTTTCTGAAACTTCACAAACCCGCTCTCCTCCAGGGTTTTTAAATGGCTGGCCAGGTTGCCATCCGTTATATCCAGCAGTTCTTTCAACTCATTAAAGCTAACCGCATCGTTCACCATCAGGGCACTCATAATGCCCAGGCGAATACGGCTGTCAAAAATTTTATTCAGATTTTCTATCGGATTTTTCATTCGGCAAATAGTTTTATTTCCGTTCGTATTTCCACCACATCATCGCCCCGTAAATAATATGCAATACCCCAAAGCCCATTGCCCAAAACTGCAATCCGTATCCAATCCACCAAAGGTTAAAAATGCCCAGTACCATCTGCCCGTAGCCCAAATACCGTACTTCGCCCAATGTATATTTGCTGGCATTTACCAATGCCAGGCCGTAAAATATTAAACAACCCGGTGCTACCAGCTGGTACTCTCCCATCTGCATCATTCTTATTAAAAAAATACCGCCAACTGTAATTGGTATCACCATGTTCCAGAATAAACGAACAGTGGTTGTACCCCACATGGGTGTATCATTTTTCTTGCTTCTTAAATAAGTAAAGATAAAAGCAGATACAAATGCAGCCAGAAAAGTTATGGTGGCAATCCAGAAAAGATCATTGATTAACTCGAATCCGTTTGATGTAATCAACAGGCTAAGCTGGCAATCGCCTTTTACCCAGCAGTTAATTTTCTGGCTGGCAAACCAGGCCCCTGCAAGGGCACAAATGCCGGCTGCAATACCACTTAATCCGCTCAGGCTTATAAAGCGGCTGCTGCGTTCCATCATCTTTTTGATGTGCTGCAGGTCTTCCAAAGGTTGTTGCTGTTTGTCCATATAAAAAGCACTTTGAAATACAAAGTACGATATTGATTTTGAATTGTGCAAATTATTTTTTGGGCCCGGCAGTCGAATTTTATTCAACAGTGGTGGCGTCGCACTCTTTTACACCATATCTTTAGTCAGCAAATAACAAACAGTCTCTACTAAAACACCATCAACTCAAATGCTAAGAATTTCATTTCTTTCTTTTTGTATACTCCTGTTGCACAGCAGTTTTTCTCAAACCACCATCAACCCCGCAGCTATTGATATTGTAAGGGATTCTTTTGGCGTGCCGCATATTTTTGCCAAAACAGATGCCGAAGTTGCCTATGGCCTTGCCTGGGCCGAGGCCGAAGATGATTTTAAAAGCATGCAGGAAGTAATACTGCCTGCCAAAAATTTGATGGCCAGTGTGCAGGGTAAAAAAGGAGCCGCCGGAGATTATGCATTTGCGCTGTTTCGCTGCAGGGAAATAACCGAAGAAAAATGGAATACACTTACGCCCGCTTTTTTGAAATTGATTGATGGTTATTTGCAGGGGCTGAATGATTATGCCAAAAAACATCCGGAAGAAATATTGCACAAGGGAATTTTTCCGGTTACAGCCAAAGAATACATTTCTTCTTCCGTATTTGCCCTAACCATTTTTAACGGCGCCGACCAGGCACTGATGCGGATCTTTAACAACAGCGAATGGGAAGCGCCTGAATTAAATAAAAAAGGCAGCAACTCGGCAGCCATCAGCTCATCTAAAACCACAACCGGTGAAGCTTTTCTGCTCATCAATGCACACCAGCCAAACACAGGCCCACAGGCATTTTACGAAGCCCACTTATGCAGCCAGGAAGGGTTAAATATTACAGGCGGTTTATTAGCCGGCGGCCCCTGCATTTTACATGGCGCCAACGAAAACCTGGGTTGGGCACATACTGTAAATTACTGCGACCGGCTTGATGAATTTCAATTAGAGATGAATCCCGATAATCCTTTACAATATAAATTTGACGGGCAGTGGCTTGACCTGGAAGTAAAAACAATCAAACTGAAAATAAAAGGCATTCCCATCAACGTAAAAAGAAAAGTTTACTGGAGTAAATATGGCGCTACCATGAAAAATGAACAGGGATTTTTTTCCATGCGGCTTGGTGCCAATATGAAGATTGGCGTGCTGGACCAATGGTATCAAATGAACAAGGCAAAAAATTTTACAGAGTTTTATGCTGCATTAAACAGGCAGGAACTAAGCATGTTCAACATTATGTATGCCGACAGGTACGATACGGTTTTTTATTTAAACAATGCCTTAATGCCGGTAAGAGATGGAATGAACGGTTACAACTGGAAAAGAACATTGCCCGGCAATACTTCTAAAACTTTGTGGACATCATTCAAACCAGTAAAAGAACTACCACAATACATAAACCCGAAAAGCGGGTTTTTATTCAATACCAACCATTCTTCTTTTTTAGCAACGGCTGCTGCAGATAATTTAAAGCCGTCTGCTTTCCCTAAAACTGATGGCTGGGAAGAATACCACCTCAACCGCAGTGTACGTTTCCTGGAACTCTTTCCGCAAAATGAAAAGCTGAGCTACGAAAAATTTAAGCAGATAAAATTTGATAAGCAGTTGCCTGCAGTTTTGCAGTATCCCTACAAACTTGATTCGATGATATCATTGAGTGAAGCCGAATTCCCCGGATATGCCCCGTTCATAACAACTTTTAGAAACTGGGACAGGCGTG
The DNA here is from genome assembly GCA_030157685.1 of Ferruginibacter sp. Lineage (GTDB taxonomy): Bacteria > Bacteroidota > Bacteroidia > Chitinophagales > Chitinophagaceae > Ferruginibacter. The sequence continues at coordinate 9,818 of JAOAUI010000260.1, forward strand.
GCGATGCTGACAGTAAAGGTGCTGCAATCTTTCTTTTAGCTTACGAACATTTAAAAAAACAATTACAGGGCCAGCCTCCAAGAGAGATCTACAAAGCAGAAGCAAATGAAACATATTCCTATATATACAACTACATGCAGACCAATTTTGGAACTACAGACCTGAAACTTGGAGATATTCAAAAATTAGTACGGGGCAATAAAGAGTTGCCACTTGGTGGCCTTCCTGATCAGCTATCACCACAATGGACTGAACCTTTACCCAATGGTAAACTAAAATCTATTGGCGGCGATGGACTGATCATGTTTGTAAGGTTTCAAAAAGAAGGGTTGCCAAAAATTGAAAGCATTAATATGTACGGCGCCAGCGCAAAGCCCGGCAGCAAACATTTTGATGACCAGGTAGAAATGTATTTAAAACAAGAAACCAAGACAATGACATTGGATAAAGCAACGGTTTATAAAAACGCAGAACGGGTTTATCACCCTGAATAAATAATTACAACCCGTTATTTTTCACTCGCCGCTGCATCCGCAAATTTTACCAACTGCCAGTAAGGTGCCCGGTAACCGTTCTTCTTAAAAAACTCATCAGCCAGTTGCATGGTTTTGTTTTTTACAGCAATGTGCATGGCTACAAAAGTTTGATTTTTTAATGCTTTGGTTGCACTCATTCCCTCTGGTATCATACCAATTTTACCAAACATATTTTTTATCATGCAGTAGCCCTTTATAATGCGTACAATGGGTAATTGCCAGATATTATAATCAATATTTGCTCCTTTATTTGCTTTTTCCAACAACGCATCCATGGCCGCATTATCAACATGGTCTTTAAACAATGTTTCCGGGTCACGCCATTCGGCAACAACAGATAGTTGCGGATCGTATTCCAAATCAGATGGCATTTGTGTAACAAAATTTTCTACACCAAAACTGTGCAACCAGTTTACCACACCTGCTGATGAAATGGTGGATGGATATTTCCACACCTGCAAACCGTTTGTGCGGTAAGCATAAGATGCTACTTCGGAGCAAAACATTTCGGTAGTATCATTAAAATTCATTTTAAAGTCATAGGGAAAATGCCGTTTGCCAGCTTCCTCAAACATATGTTTTGCTGCTTTTTGTGGCAGCATGGAATCGGCCATCATTACCGGCAGATCGGCCCTGGGCCGCATTACCATAAAACGCAGCTTCTTATCATTTTCATATTGGACTACAGATGCAATAGCAACTCCTTTTTCAATATGTGCTTCAATTAAAAATGGTTCCTTTGTTTTTTCATCAACATAAATTAATGCAATGTGTGAAAAATTTCCGGGGTAATCATTACCTCGTGAAATCAATGCTGACACTTCGGCTCCACCTCTTGAAACCAGCAGGTCGCCGCTATGTACTTCAATACCAAAAATAGAAGCAGCTGGTGTTGATGACTTCTCATTATTGACCAACATGGCAGCAGGAAATTTCATACTGTCTGCCTGTAACAATACTTCTTCTACTGCAGCACGCATGCCATATAATAAAGTGTAAACCGTATTTCTCGTTGCAACGTCATCTATATCCCAATCCTGCGACTGGCGCTTTATCAGCTTACGCATCCTGACGTAATAATCAAGCAGCCTGGGTACTTGGCTCTGACGCACTGCAATGAGTGAAGACAATACAAAAAAATTATCCTGAGCTTTTATCCAAATGGCTTCAGTATGCCAGGAAGTTTGAAGAAGTAAATTCAATTCATGTTCTAAAGCCATTTTATTAACCGCAATCAATGAATCCAGCTTTGCAGTATCCATTTGCTTAGCCTGTTTAAACAATTCCTCCATCTGCTGCCATTGTGCATCCCGGTTCCAGGCAAAAGGTTTTTTACCGGTTTCCACTTTAACGTTTTTCTCTTTTGAATCGGGAATTAGCAGCAGGATGTAAAGTATTGCCAGTGCAACAATAAAGTACAGAATTCTTTTAGTGAATTTTTTCATCATGAATTTTTAAAGAGCATCCAATACTGTAATAATTTTTTTGCATGCCAAAGTAATTTCTTCATCACTGATAGTTAGCGGCGGCACAATACGCAGGCAGTTTGAAGCAAATAAGAACCAGTCAGTAAATACATTGGCAACGATCAAAGCATCAATCACTTTTTTATTCAAGTCAAAATTCTCAAACTCAACAGCCATCATTAAACCGCGGCTTCTTACTGCTTTAATTTTGAAGTGATGCAATAATGAAATAAAAAGTGCTTCTTTTTTCTTTACACCCTCAACCAGTTTTTCATTCAGCAACACTTTAAAAGCCGCAAGCCCTGCGGCACAACAAACCGGGTGGCCACCAAACGTATTAATATGCCCCAGTACCGGATCGTGTGTAAAAGAATCCATTATTTTTTTATTGGCAACAAAAGCACCCAGCGGCATACCGCCGCCTAATGCCTTGCCCAGCAATAAAATATCGGGAACCACATCAAACTGTTCAAAAGCCCATAGGGTTCCGTTGCGCCCAAAGCCACACTGTATTTCATCCAGCACCAACAGGGTTCCGGTTTCATCACATTTTTTACGCAATGCTTTAAGCCAGCCGTTTTGCGGAACCAGTACACCGGCTTCGGCCTGTATGGTTTCGGCAATTACACAGGCTGTGCGTTCGGTAATATTATCCAACTCTTCAACCGAATTATAATTCAATTGCAAAATATCGGGCAGTAATGGGCGAAAAGCCTGCTGCCAGTATTCGCTGCCCATTACACTTAATGCGCCCTGTGTACTGCCATGGTAGGAATTTTTAAAAGAAATGATCTGTGTTCTGTTCTGAAATCTTTTGGCCAGCTTCATGGCACCTTCGGTTGCTTCGCTGCCAGATGCAGTAAAAAAAACCGAATTAAGAGAAGCCGGTAAATATTGGGTTAGTAATGTTGCATATTGCACCTGCGGGCTCTGCACCAACTCGCCATAGACCATAATATGCAGGTAATCGTCCAGCTGCTTTTTTATTGCTTCAATCACTTTTGGATGCCGGTGGCCCACATTGCAAACGCTGATGCCGCCAATCAGGTCAATATATTCTTTGCCATCTGCTTCAAACAGTTTGCAGCCTTCGGCCCTTACTATTTCCAGTGCAAGTGGTGCTTCGGAAGTTTGCCCTACATGATTTAAAAAAAGCTGCCGGTTGGTCATGATCATTTTTATACCTGCAAAATAAAGCTATCAAAAAGCAAATAATTAACTTATCCCAAAAAATAAAAGAACAAATTATACGTAATTTGTACAATTAATGCCCAACCTAGTATTTTAATCAGTCAGTTAATGAAATTTTTTGTTACCCTTCTTTTTTGTTTCTGTTTTGCGGGTCATTTATCTGCCCAAAATACATTGCGGCCAAAAATTGGCCTTACGCTGAGTGGCGGTGGAGCAAAAGGGCTGGCGCATATCGGTATTTTAAAAGCAATAGACAGTGCCGGCCTTAAGATAGATTATATAACCGGGACCAGCATGGGAGCTGTTGTTGGCGCTTTATATGCATCGGGTTACAGCGGAAACGATATTGAAAATTTAAGAAAGGATATTGATTTTGATGTGCTGTTCAGCAACAATGTGCCACTGAAAACATTGTCGATGGAAGAGAAGGACCAGTACAGCCGTTTTGCCATTGAGCTTCCCTTCATCAATAATAAAATACGCTTAACTACCGGTGTAATTACCGGTCAGCAACTGAACATGAAATTTTCTGAACTGTTTTTTCATGTGTACTATATCCGCAACTTCAACGATCTTAAAATTCCGTTTAAATGCATGGCCACCGACCTGGAAACAGGCGACCTGGTTGTAATGGATACCGGTAATATCATAACCGCACTGCGGGCTACCATGGCAATTCCTTCTGTTTTTTCTGCAGTAACTAAGGATGGCAAAAAATTAGTTGATGGCGGCCTGGTAAGAAATTTTCCTGTTAAGAACGTGAAGGAAATGGGTGCCGATATTGTGATTGGCAGCAACGTTACCAACGGACTTTCTAAAGTTGATAAGATAAAAAACCCCATTGATGTGCTGTTACAGATGGCATTTTACCGGGAAGCCGGAGATTTTAAAGAAGAATTACCCCTCACCAATATCTACATTCACATGCCCATGGAAGAATACAATACCGGCAGTTTTGGAAGCGGCAGCGAGATCTTTGATGTGGGTGTAGAAACCGGAAAGCTGTATTATCCCATCTTCAAAAAACTGGCAGACAGTATTAATGCGCTGGGTGCGGCAAATGAAAAAACTACAGATATCATTACAGACAAAACGGTATTCATCAACAGCCACAAGGTAAAAGGATTGAAAAAAACTTCGGCACCATTTTTCTTTCACCTGATGAATTTTGATGACAATAAAAACTATACCGCCCAGCAGATAAATAAAAGTATACGCCGGGCCATTGGTTCACGCTATTACAGCACCATTACCTATGCGCTGGAACCGGTATCAAAAGATACTGCCAACATTATTTTTACTGCCGACGAAAATCCCAGCACTTATTTAAAAGCCGGTTTGTTTTACACCCGTTTCAGGGGCATTAATGTAAATGTAAATCTCACCAGCCGAGATTTTATTATTCCAAATTCACGCAGCATGGTTTCGGCCTCTATTGGCGAAAGCACCCAGATTGAAGCCGAGCACTTTCAATACCTGGGCCGCATTAAAAACATTGCCTTTATTGCAGGCTTCAAGCTCGATAACCAAACCATCAATACGTACCAGAATTTTAAAGTGGAAGGCGCATACAAGCAGAATTTTTCGCAGACTTTCATCAATTTTCAAAACAGCGGCAATAATAAAATTGCAGCAGGTATTGGAACTGCGTTTGAATATATCCGCTTCCGCCCCTCTATAAAAGCCGAGCATGAAATAAAGGGCAGATTTACCGATCTTAAAAGTTATGTATACATCAAATACAATGATCTTAACCAGATATTTTTTCCAAAAAAGGGTTTAAAGCTGAATGTAGAACTGGCACAGGTTTGGAACCAACGGCCAAACCTTACGCAATTTGAAAACGGAATAATGATCAATCCATCTACGTTGAATTTTGATAACTATGCCAGGCTGATGTTGGATATGTCTTTGTTCAGGCCCATCAACAAAAGTTTTGTTTTTTTAACCGAGTTTCAAACGGGCATTAATTTTACCAACAAACCAAACTACCTTAATAATTTTTTAATTGGCGGCATCAATGGCAGTTTTAGAAACCAGGTAAGGTTTGCAGGCCTGCAGGAAGCTACCGTTAATTCATCGAGTGTTACAGCGCTGCAGCTGGGTTTACGGTATAACCCTGCAAACAATATTTATATAACCGGCCGCATTAATGCCCTGGTTAAAGATTATGCAACCAAAAAAAATGCAACATCCGGCAAGGATGCGCTAACCGGCTATGCATTAACTTTTGCCTACAAAACGCCCATTGGCCCCATTGAGTTAAGCGCCATGTACAGCGACCAAAGCAAAAGATTGCAATCGTATATATTGGTTGGAATTTCGTTTTAATAAAACACAATTAAAGTTCAATAAAGATAAAAAGTAAAAGAGTGCGACGCCAATGAAGATGATTAGATAACTTCGGCCCGGCTCAAAAAAATATTTCATAATCTTCAAAACGATCTTCTCCTTGTCTTCCCCCTTCGGGGGAAATAAAGGGGGCCTCTTATGCCAGTTATCTTACCAGTTAAAGGAATATTACCCAGCTTTGGGAACGACTGTTATATTGCTCCCAATGCCACCATTGTTGGCGATGTGGTGATGGGCAACGACTGCAGTGTATGGTTTAATGCCGTTTTACGTGGTGATGTGAACATCATACGAATGGGTAACAAGGTGAATGTGCAGGATGGGGCTATTATACACTGTACTTACCTGAAAGCCGCCACCCATATTGGAAATAATGTGAGCATTGGACACAATGCAATTGTACATGGATGCGTTATACATGATAACGTGCTTATAGGCATGGGTGCCATTGTTATGGATAACGTGGTAGTTGGCAGCAACAGTATCATAGCCGCAGGTGCCGTGGTACTGGAAAACACCCAGATTGAGCCAGGCAGTATTTACGCCGGCGTACCGGCCAAAAAGGTAAAAGATATTAGCCAGGAAATGATTAGCGGCGAGATAAACAGGATTGCTGATAATTATGTGATGTATAGCGGGTGGTTTAAGGACCAAACCCCCTAACCCCATTCTTGAAATGATCGGGATGTTCCAAAAGGGGAAACTTGCGGAGATTGAAGCAGAAATTGGGTTTTTGAGTTTTTATACCAGCATTTGTACTTTGTGGCGTCATCGTTGCGTCGCAATCCGTTCATCTGAAGTGCTGCTATTTAACTTTTTTCGAAGCGAAAAAATATTATCTTTAATACATGAAAAAAATATTACTTGTAGTTGTTATGGCTTCTTTTTTATTAAGTGGATGTTTCATCAGCAGGATCTTTCATAGAAAAGAAAAAGTAGGCTGCCCAACCGATGGCAGAAATGTGGGTGCCGAAAAATTACTGAGCGATGAAAAAGCGATGAAGGCTTCGAAGAAGGCAAAATACAGGGGCCGTAAAAGTTTATAAAGAACTAAATACAATACCGGAATTCGATACCTATTACAAAAACATAAACCCCATACCTATGTGTTACGAGTTAAAAACCAACAACGGTTGCTCCGAAGCTGTAATTGACGACAACTGCGGCATTTCAAAATTCTACGCAATTGCCAACACACTTTCAAAAGACCTGAAAGTAAATTTCA
>JAOAUI010000261.1 GCA_030157685.1 Ferruginibacter sp.
ATTGTAGCCTTATCAATTGATAAATATCAGGATATTGTACTTTTTTATCCAAACCCTGTTATTACAAATGCAAGCCTTACAGTAAACATAAACAGGCCTGAACAATTTGTTTTAAAAATATTCGATAATACAGGCAGGTTATTGAAACAGCAGCAATTGAAACTATCTACAGGCAGTAATGTATTACCGGTTGATGTAAAAAATCTGGCAAAGGGAATTTATTTCCTGGAAGTAAAAGGAGAAACGATCAATGAACATAGATCATTTGTCAAACAATAATAGATATATCATTCATTGTATTTTCAAAACTATTCGACAAGGTTTCTTCAATTTCTTTTATCCACTTGCAATAAGCATCTTCATTTACAATAACAGCATCATCAACAGTAAGTGTAAACCACAAACGGCTGCAACGATTGGTATCAGCCGTTATGGTATTTGCCAGGGTACGTGACCTTGCTGCAAGCGCAGCCCCACAGGCTAATTGAAAACCATTTGCTGCTGCATGTTGTAATAATATTTTTAACTCTGCGTCATCGCAGCCGCCTACATAAGCAACAGCAATACCAATGCCCCGCCAAAGATCTGCATGCCTGCCGGCTGCAAATGTTTCAACCCGGCTGCACATTTTATGTATATCGGCTTTTTCTGTGTACCATATACTGCGGCCAAGGCCCTGGTCGTACATGGGCATGGCAGCAGTTGGTAAGTAAACCGGCAGTTCTTTGTTTGTTACTGTTCGCCGGTATTTAAAACTTCCATCATAATAACCACATCCATCGGCAATTCTGAAATAAAACCGGGAGTCTAATTTTTCTACTGCTGTTAAAAAAGGAAAATTGAATTTTGCAATGGCCCAGCCAAGGCCTACATAAACCTGTGCATGGTGAGCAGCGGCCGCACCGCTGGCAAACAAAAGCCATTCGTGAGGAAATGTATCAGCTTCAAAATTTTTTAGTGCAATGGCCATGGAAGCACTCTCGTAAGCAATGGAGCTGAATTCTTTTTCTGTATTCGCCAGGTATACGATCAAGGCAGGCATGTCATCATGCTTTGCATAAAACAGTTGTGTCTCTAAAAAAATAGTTTTTATTGCTTCCGTTTTTTGTAATGCTGTATTCATGGTATTTGATTGTAAGGTACTCTTTAATCAAAAACCATTGATGCATTACACGGCTTCCAGCGCCACCTTCGGATAAAACCACATCACCTCCACATCTTTCATTATCGCCTCGCCGGGCACAATGGCCGCATCCGATTCTGTATCCAACATTACAGCTCCTTCTTTTTTACCCAGGTTAATGGTGTATGGGTTCACTCTTATATCGGGCGATGCTCCGTTTACCTGTGCATTCACCAGCCTGAAAATGGCCACAGCCAGCTGTTCCAGCATGTTCATATTCCGAGCTATCTGCTCAATCAATGCAGCAGGATCGTGCTGTACTTCAATATCTTCCTGGAATTTGCGCAACACTTTCAAATCAAAGGGATCAATATACCGGTTCGAAAATGTTTTATTTTCATAAGGCAGCCATTCTAAAAACAGGTCCTGCATAATTTGATGCAAATCGCCAAACTTACGGCCTAATCCATTTTTGGCAGCAAACAGATCTCTTAACAACCGTATATTAGTAAAGGCTTTATTGGCAAACAAATGCGATGGCACGGCCCAGTAAACTGCCCAATCCCAGAATATCTTGATCACCATGATCTGGGTATTTCCCATCAGCAGGTATTTATTCTGATAGATAGGTATCCATGCATCAACCAAAGCAAGGTGACATTGATCGTAAATGTTCACACGGGTTTCAATATCCTCTCCGGCAAGGTCACGCAGTATCAAATCACTTAGCCAGCCATTGTTCATGGCAATAAAATCGGTACCGGGCGAATACAACGGATCTAAGAACGGACCGGATTCTCCTGTAGTTCCCCACCTGTCTGTAGAATAAATCTTTTGCGTATGATGTGCATAATGCTTCAGTATTTTAAAATCGAGCAGGCCATCTCCCTCGCCCAATGGTACCAGCATTTTATACGCCAGTGGTTCATTCACCCTCATCCACTCAACCGATTTTTCGTAGGTGTTGAATGTTTCAAAAGGATGCACAGCCGGATCGGCAACAATGCCAATGCTGGTGTTTTTACTGCCCAGCGGAATTACCCATAACCAATAACCCTTGTCCATAAAATGCACAGTACTTAAATAACGCAGGCCGGGTTCAAGAAATCCCTTCCATTCCTTATCATCTGTCCAGTCATCTATATCAATCACACCTTTCAATCTCCACCAAACAGCATTGGTATGATGCTCAATTGGCTTTTGAAACTGAAACTTGCGTTTCAAAACACTCGCCCTGCCCGATGCATCGGCAACCCAACGGCATTTTACTTTTATTTCCTCTCCGCCTTTTATATAACTAACTGTGTGTAGGTTATCAGCATCAATATCTACACCCGAAACTTTGGCACCAAGCTCCAGTTGGTTTCCTTTTTCCTTTGTAAGCTTCATCAGATAATTCTCCAGCGTACCCCTGTCCAGCTGGTGGCTGGGTACCGGCAAACGCAGGCGTGGCCCAAGTTCCACCCGGCTGGTAATATCTTCCTTGGTATCATTTTTAAAGAAAAAGCGCAGGCCGTGTTTGGGAAGTTCGAATTCTTCCAGGTAACCTTTCAGGTCTAATACTTCTCTTAAATAATGCGTACCAAGTTCTACCGTAGATTCGCCCACTTTGTGTGCAGCAGTAGATGCTTCTGTTTCTCTTCTTTCCAAAACCAGTATCGAAATATCTGGTTTTGCGTTTTTTAGTTGTAAGGAAAGGGTAAGTCCGGCAAGTCCTCCGCCAAGGACCACTACATCATACTGATTGTTCATAAGTTTTGTTTTAAGGAATATAAATGTAAGGCAAAATGGCTGTTATTAAAAAGCCATTTTCATAATAGGGTAAATGTTCAACTAATCTTTATAAAGATTAATATCTCTTTCAACAGATCAGTTGCGCCTGTCAATAAACCGGATAATCTTTCTTCCGGCTTCGGGCATCTGTATCTTTTTTATTTCTTCTTCGGTAATATATTTTATATGCGGACTAACCCTTAACCTGGCCTGCAGGTTCGCTCTTATTTTTCTGTTGGTTTCTTCATCATAATTATCCGGCACAATATAAATAAGTACTTCATCGGTTCCCATTTCGTTGGATGATACTTCCGCAACATATTCTATTACATTTTCCATTTCGTGTAAAATATCAAACAGTGCAGGCGGGTATAAAGTTGTGCCTTTGTATTTAAGCATTTGTTTTTTTCGTCCCATCACTGGTGATAAACGTAAACTGTTGCGGCCGCATGCACAAGGTGTATCATCATACACACATATATCGCCTGTTTTGTAACGCAGCAGGGGCATGCCTTCTACGCCAAGGGTGGTAATGGTTACTTCACCTGGTTCGCCGGGTGCAACTGCTTTGCCCATTTCATCCAGCAATTCTACGATCAGCAGATCGGGCTGCAAATGGCCACCCTTACATTCGGTACATTCTGTAAATGCCGTTTGCATTTCGGTAGAGGCATAGGTAGAAAATAATTTGATATCCCAGGCATCGGTAATTTTTTTACCCAATGCGTTCAATGAAAAATCTGCATTGCGAATATTTTCGCCAACACAAAGGGCTTTCTTAACTGTTGTGCTGTTAATATCTATTTTATGTTCCTGTGCATAGCTGATGAGTTTAACTATGAATGAAGGAACGGCAATGATGGCTGTTGGCTTTAATCGTAAAATAGTTTCCCATTGCAGCGAAGGCACACCCGGACCAAGCCTGATAATGCCGCCGCCTAGTTTTTGTATGCCCGAATAATAGGCCATGCCGGCCATGAACTGGCGGTCGAGCGTAAGCATGATCTGGTAAATATCATTCACCGAGCTTTCGATGCTTACCAATGATGCATATTCATTACAGGCCAGGCGAGCCAGGTCATTCTCGGTAAGCATGATGGTAACCGGGTTGCCCAACGTACCTGAAGTAGAACTGTATTCAATGATCTTATTGCGTGGTACACATAAAAAATCTTCGTTGCGTTGCTGCAGGTCTTCTTTAATGGTTACGGGTATCACACTCAGGTCTTCCATGGTTTTTATGCCCGATGGGTTGAACCTGGCCTTGGTAAAAAACTCTTTATAAAAAGGAGAATACTGGTTAAGATAGGTAATGGTTTCCTGCAGTTTTTTTTCCTGCATAGCAACAATTTCTTCTTTGCTTAAAAAAGCGGATTCGGGTGAATAGTTCATTGAAAACAATTTTTACAAAAATGAATTTAGCCACAAAGATTCACTAAGACAAAGTTTTTTATTCCCTACGGGAATAAGAATATTGCCACAGAGGCACAGAGGCACAGAAAAAATACAAATCGGGTTTCTGTGTTTCTGTGCCTCTGTGGCTAATCCCGCTTTGCCGAAGGCAAAGCACTTCAATCTTTGGCTAATTTTTGGATGATAACCATTGCACATGCTATGGTTTTAAGATGAGACAGTGAAACAAAGATCCTTCCCAGCTTCAGATCAGCAATGGTTGTTGCTGTAAGGCCATGAAAACGTATCTCCGGTTTTCCTTCCTCATCATTATAAATTTCAATTTCATTGAATGCTGTGCCGTTTCTCCAGCCGGTGCCAATTGCTTTTAAAAAAGCTTCTTTGGCTGCAAAGCGGGCTGCATAGTGTTCGTATTTATAAGTTCTTGCTTCGCAATATATAATTTCATCAGCAGAAAAAACAAGTTCTTTAAACCCTTGTTTCTTCTCCATCTTATCAGCAACCCGTTCAACCTCTATCAGATCTGTACCAATTCCAAATATCATGGCGCAAGTTTTTTATTGATCTTTTTTATCTGCTCTTTAATATGATCTTCTTCTTTTTTTGTAGCAATCACTTTTGTTAAGGCAATATTATAATTCTGCAAAGCCGCCGCATATTCTTTTTGTTTGTAGAGATAATCGCCTGCCAAAAGATACGCATTATAAAATTCAGGATTGCTGGCAACCAGGTTATTGGTGTTTATTGTTCCTCCATCCAGTATCTGCTGCTTGATGTTTCTGAAAACCTCAAAGTTTTTATAGGCCGGCGTCAATAAAAACGAATCGGGGGCGATGATTAAACTGCTGTCGGCAATTTCTTTATTCTCCTTCATACCATGCAAGGCAAAGATCTTATTCAGATCGTAAGCCACATACTGGCCCAGTTGCCAGGGCGAAGTAGAAACCCAAACAATCAGTTTCTTTGGTTCAAAAACAATAGAGTGATGGGCAATTAACTGGTTGATGGCTTTTTCGTTTCCCATACCAATGTTGGCACCATTCAATCCTTTTTGATCACGTAAAATATTCACTGTTTTTTGTACGGTGTTCTTTCCATTGGCATTCAGCAGTTCCATCAATCTTTGGTAACGATAAGATGAAGCACTTTCCTTTTCCTGCTCCATATTCATTTTTGTTTTGCCCAAACCATTGCTTTGAAAATGATTGGTACAAACAATGAATTCTTTTTTAGGATCATACACATCCAGGTCATCCGGTGTTTTTTCAATAATTACCGCTTTATTATCTGCTGCCGAAGCCACTAAAAAAGATTCAGACACAAACATTTTTCTCGATTTGGCAATGGCAATGGCTTCCTGAATATTTTTGGCGTATTGCAAAATTTCCCTGGTTACAATAGAGACCGGCGTGGCAGAACCCGTTGGTAGTGCAGTTTTTGCCGCATTGATGGTAACTGATATGCCCTGGTCGTTCATACCACTTACAGCACCCACAAAACCACCCCAGGTAACCGTCATAAACTTGTGGCCTTTTGTAGGGTTGAAGAATGCAACGATCTTATCTTCCGCAAAATGATCGCCCACATAAAAATCAAAATTGCGGCCAATGATCATCGTACTGTCGGCACTCATGCTGCCCCAGGTACCAAAAGAAGTACAACCAACCAGCGCCAGGTTTTGCACGGCATGGCCAATATCATGCGCTGCATGGTAATTTAAAATGCGTTGATAATTAGTGCCCAGGTATTGGTATTTGGGAGACGCAGATTCTGATACACCGTAAATTTCTTCCTTGTATTCTTCGGTTATATTTTTATCCAGGTTACGGTTAAAAAAACCGATCAGGTATTTTAAAAAATTCCTTTTAAATTTTGACGGAACCATTTTGGTTATCTGCTCGGCAAAATGATCTTCCTGTCTTACTACCAGTTCTTCGGTAAGTTTGCCATTTATAACACCACGTTCAAAGGGTTCACCTTCTACATATAATTCATAAAGGCCACTTTTGCTGTGACGGAACCAGTTATTCTTTAAAGTATAAAATCCTTCGCCATGATCAGTACGCTGCAGTTGCAGGCTGCTCATATCGGCTGGTTTGGGCGGCGGCACTTTGGTAACCTGTACCAGGTAAATGGCGCCAATAAGCAGTAAAATAAAAATTACGCCCAATACCCTTAAAGTCCGTCTTCCTGTTTTTTTCCAGTTAAGCATTTCTTATTTTTTCTATGATGTCTTCGCTCCCTAAAAACGCAACGCTGGTTACCAGGCCACTCATGGTGGCGCCCAGTATGCCATGTAAATTAAGATTTTGTCCTGTTAAATACAGGTTGGGAATTTTGGTACGGGGCGATATAAATGTTTTTAACGGATTGCTGTAATCTTTGGCAATGCCGTACATGGAACCGTCGTCGTTACCAATATAATCACGGTACGATAAAGGTGTTGCTGTATAATAAGATTTTATGGCCTTGCGCAAACCCGGGAATTTTTCTTCAACAAGATCAAGCAATTTCTCTGCTTTTCTTTTTTTAAACTCCTCGTAATCCTTCCCCCGGTCTTCTTCTTTTGTTACGGTATTGAATGTGCCTGCCCATTGTTTTACTTCATCAAACTTCATGTAAGAAAGTAAGGTCATAGAATCGGCATATACCGGAGATTTTGATGATGCCGAACAAAATACCGCATAACAGCTTGGCCAGGTTTCATCATTGTATTCTGTTAAGTTCCATTCCTGTCCATCTTTAATGTAATAAAAATTGTTTTTTATGTATGGATATGCATCTTTTTCAAAAACAATATTCACCACAAAACCGCCGATGGAATTTTCGAGGCTTTTTACCCGGTGCTTATAAGCCTGTTTGATAAGATTGCTTTCCGTCATATCCAGCGTTCGTACCGGGTGCATATTGCTGATAAAATTCTTTCCATACACATGCGACCCGTCAGCTATTTCTACACAAGTCACTTTACCATCTTCCACCACAATTCTTTTAACTTCTGTATTGCGGTGAATTACACCACCATGCTCACGAATATTTTTCGCCATGAATTTTCCAATGTCCGATCCGCCGTCAATGCATTTCCAGGAACTTTCTATGTAACTGTTCAGTATCATGGCATGCACATAAAAAGGTGTTTTGCCCGATTGCAAAACATACAACATACTGTTGCCCACCAGCACTGCCTGCAATTTTTTATTGTTGGTAATAGATTCAATAAAAGCCCTGGTGTCAATCCCCAGCACGGCATTTTTTTCATCAATATTGCCGCCCGTTCTTAAATTATACAATGGAAATTTACTGCACACTTCTTTTATCTTATCACAATACAACCGCAATGCTTTTTCCTCACCGGGAAAATCCTTCAGCAGGTGCTGAATAAAGTTTTCATAACCCTGTGCAAATACATAAGCCTTCTCATCGCCTTCAATCAATATCTTATCAAAAACATCCTCATCCATTTTCTGCAGCTTCAGCTTTTGAATGATGCCGAGGTATTTAAACACCTGGTACAGGTTTTGGCCTTCGCTCAATCCGCCCAGGTAATGCACGCCCGAATCAAAGATCACTTTATCACGTACATAGGTTTGCAGGCTGCCGCCCAGCTGCCTGTTCTTTTCCAGCACACAAACTTTATAGCCTTCACGGCTCAGTATATCTGCACATACCAGTCCGCCCATGCCGCTGCCAATGATCACTATGTCAAATTCTTCTGCCATTAATTTGCTGTTGCTTTTAAAATAAATATGGTGTTGGATGTATGTTTTGAATCCGGCATTTCGCTGCAATGCATATTTTTTTCTGCTGCCAGGTTTTTTATCATAGTGCCCGATAAAAAACTCAGCCCGGTTTCCTTTGTCTTATTAAAGCTTAACAGCTTTGTTGAGAAAAATTCTGTAAGCTTTGTTTTTTTATGCATTGCTTTCTTATCGGCATCCCCATCCCTTATAATAAGCGAACCTCCGGGATTAAGATTGCTGATGCATTTTTCAATCACCAGTTTTTGTTCGGCCGGTGGCAAATAATGCAGCATATCTGCTACTATGATGGCATCGTACTGTTCAAATTCAAAACCCATTACATCACCATGTACAAAATTAATATTATTGGTTTTGCTGAAACAATTATTGGCGGTGTCAATCTTTTCTTCATCATAATCCAACCCGGTTATTTTTCTTTGTGCCGATGTGAAAGACAACATGTAAGCCATAAATCCATAGCCACAACCAATATCCAGTATCTTACCCTGTTGCGGAACAAGCTCACAAAAAGTTTTATAATTTTTCTCCATCCTGGTTTTTATCCGCATATACCACTCCAGCACGGGGCCTTTGTAAATATAGTTGTATATCAATTTTTCCCGGAAGTATTTTGGTTGCTCAATTTCTGCTCTTAGCAAAGCAAATTCTGTACGGAAATATCTGCCAATCAGTTTTGCCCTTTCGGCATAGCCATTTCCAAACTGCAGATCGCCGGGTTTTATCCTGGGTAAAAACTTAAGCGTTACCTGCCCGTTCTTCAGCAAGGCATCTTTTTTAGTAAGGGTATAATTGGTGCCATGAATCATGATGGGCAAAATATCTGTATCCAGTTTTTCGGCCAGGTAAAATGCACCTTTATGAAAACGGCCAATATCACCGGCTTCCGATCTGGTGCCTTCCGGAAAAATAATCAATGAATAGCCATGTTTCATCCTGTCGGCAATCTTATCCGTTTTCTGTTCAATCTCTTCCGATGGAAAATAATCTGCCATGCGTATAACAGGACCAAAAATTGGTGCGTTCCATTTTTTATTATTGGTGAGCATCAATATTTTTGGATACAGCATGATGAGCGGAACAATATCCAAAGATGATTGATGATTGCATATAATGATGGCTGGCTTTTTCAGATCTTCTTTTCCCGGGTTGATGATCTTCTTTTTCACATTGCCCATTACATACATCAAAAACCAGCAGGCTTTTGAAACCAACAGGTGATAGAAATATTTGCCTCTTTCCCTAACCTGCAACCTGATAAAACTACGGCCCAGCACTGTAAAGAATATACTTACCGAAATAAACAGCGAGAAGGCGGTTGAAGATTTGATGAATCCCCAAAGTGTCCAGGGAAAACGGTTTTTGCTTACCCGGTTCTTTATCAAAATTGAAAAGAAGAAGGGTATCAATATCTGCGACATGATGACCACGCAAAGAATTCCGATTATAGAAATGAATGCAATGGATTTTAATGCCGGGTGCTTTGCAAAAATTAAAACACCCAAACCCACAATGGTTGTAACTGCCGATAAGATGATGGAAGATTTAAAAGAAGACAGGTTCTTTTTTCCTGTCTTGTATTCCTGCAGCAAACCATCCATAATAAACAGGCTGTAATCATCGCCTAAACCAAATATGAGTGCAGATATGATGATGTTGATGATATTGAACTGGATGCCCACCATACCCATGATGCCCAATATCCAAACCCAGCTGATGAGCATGGGAATGAAGGAAACCAGCGTCAGTTCTATTCTTCCGTAAACAATAAGCAGCACCATAAAAACCAGCAACGAAGTCATTAATGCAATTTTTGAAAAATCAGCATTGATGATCTCTACAAAACGGCTGGTGAGGTATTGTTTATCCAGCACGGTAACATGTTCTTCGTTTTCAAAAGTTTTGTAAACCTCCTGTCTTTTTTCGGGGATGGTTTTTACGAGCGTTACAACCGTTGTTTTACCGGGTTTTTCGGTTATATAATCATCCAGGAAATTTTTACGTACACCGGCCATGGCTTCTTTGTCAACAGGGGCATAGGCCTTATCCAGCAGCATCCTGAAATTATCAAACGCAGCCGCATTAAATTTTAAAGCCGTGCCTTCTTTGATGACGGTTGCCATCAGTGTCGCCTTCTTTTCTGCTGTCCAGTACCTGTTCCATCTTTCAATCTTTACTTTTTGTGCAGTATCTGAAATGATGAGAGAAGAAACACCGGAGTATTTTTTTACAATATTTTTATCCTGCAGCTTTTCAATTTGCGCAGCCAGTTTTTCATTGTTCACCAAGGCATCATCCAAAGTTTTTCCTTCGGTAACCAGGTAAACAGATTGAAGGGCATATTGATTGATCTGGTTTAGTTTTTTCTCAGATGCTTTTAATTTGCTGCTCATGTAGTTCATATTCTGCAGATCAGATTCAAAGCCAACCTTACCAGCCCAGAAAGCAAAGAAAACAGTTAAACCAAAAATGATGATGACCAGGTATTTATTATACTCGGGCTTTAGCGAAGCAATTTTATCAATCCACGAAAACTCCTGCACGGCATGAGCAGCCTGTTCTTTTTTACCGGCAATAAAATGCGGTAAAAAAATTAAAGAGCAAAGTGAAGCACCAATTAAACTGAATGCAGCAAATAGCCCCAGGTCTTTCAGCATTTCCGACTCCACAAACTGCAGGCATAAAAAACCACCAACCGTTGTAAAGCTGCCCACAGTCATGGGTTTGGCCAGGTCACGTATCAGTTGCTGCATATTACTGGTATGCCGGTAATGGTTAAAAACGTGCAGCGAAAAGTTTACTGCAATACCCAACACCACCGAGCCTGTGCCCAGTGCAATCACCGATATGCTTCCTTTAATAAAATAAATGGCTGCCAGCGAAAACACCGCACCAAATATGACCGGTATTAAAATAAAGAACGGCGCTCTTTTTTTACGGAAATAAAAACCCAGGAAGACGATGATAAACAAAATGGTAATGCCTTGTGTAAGCAGCGAGTCTTTACGAAGCTGCAATGCATTGCCAACCGAAACAGCTGTTGCACCAAAATAAGTTGCAGTTACGGTACTGTTGTTGTTATCAATCAAACTATCCAACCCTTTTAACAGCAAAGCATTTTTGCCGGTATTGTTTGGCGGAAATTTTGGGGTGATAAAAAGCATCAGGTGCTTTCTGTCTTTGGTTACAATATAATTATCGTAGAGTTCAAAATTCTCGTCGTACTGTAACTGCTGTAGTTTTTTTAATCCCAAAAAAGTAATGCCCACCGGGTCTTTGCTGATCATGCTTTTTAAAGCAAAGCCGGATGGAGAAGTAAGAGTGCGGAAATTTTGCTCCAGCGATTCCTTAACCCTTGCCGGTGTAATCAGCGAATCAATTTGGATATAATCTTTTTCATTCAGGTAAACCGGCAGGTAATCGCTTACAGTTTCAAATAATTCCAACGCCAGGCCATCATCAACCTTGTAATTTATTTTGGTGATGAAGGGCGTAAGTTTTTGTTGGATGTTTTCAACCAATACATCGGCATAAGCAACCAGGCTGTCGGGCGCTGCTGCGGCCGTATCTTTTAAGGATACAGTAACCGCCAGCTTATCCATGAATTTTGAGTTTTGAAAAACAGCATTCAGTTTTTCAATCTTTTTATCGTTGGGTAAAATTTTAGAAATATCTTCTTCAAATGTAACCTGCAGGGCAAACCATGCTGCTGACAAAAAAATTACAGCAAACGTGCCATATAAAGCAAGCCGGCGCTTTTGGTAAAAATGATAGATGTGCAGTAATATTTTTTCCATACACTAATCAGCCTTTGAAATAACTGCCTGTTTTTTACCGATCAATTTTAAAAAGATAAAAGTAATCAATCCAAATACCAATGCTGCAACAACAGCCAGTGTTACACTTCCTGCAATATATTGCATCAGGTTCTTTTTAATGGATTGAATGGTGATATCGTTGCTGAAATCAATTTGCATGGCATTGGCGCCCATCCAGAATCCGCCCACTTTATAACTCAAAAAAATAATTACCGGTATCATGGGAGGTATGCTGATGTTTGCGGCAATGATAACCAGCGGTTTGTTCAGCTTAAATAAAATAGCCAGGAAAATGGCCACCGCCAGCTGAAAGCCCCAGATGGGAACAATGCCCATAAAAATGCCAAAGGCAACCGATATAGATTTTAACTGTGTTGAATGATGCGGATTGTACAGATGCTCATCAAGCACTTTCTTCATTCTTTTTTTGCTGAACAATGTGCGAATAAAATCACGGGGCTTTATATACAAAAAACTGATGAGCACCAGGATGGTATTTAAAACACTGATGCGGAAAAAATCTTTATAGGGCCTGAAGTGTGAAATGCGTTCTTCTTTGGGTGCATAATAAACAGTTACGGGCACAGAAATAACTTTTACTCCCTTCCAGGCTAATTTTACCAGCACTTCAATTTCAAATTCGTATTTACGGGTGATGAAATGCATTTTTTTCATCGGTTCCAAAGGATATAGCCTAAAGCCTGATTGCGTATCAGGACTGGTGATTCCCGTTTCTACCTTAAACCAGAAATTAGAGAATTTATTGCCAAAGCTGCTGCCGCCGGGTACAGATGCCTGCCCCATATTTCTTGCACCAATAATAACCGCATTGGGTTCTTCTTCAAGTTTATTGATAAATGCCGGCAGGTCTTTTGCAAAATGCTGCCCGTCGGAGTCTATACTGATGGCATATTTATACCCTATATCAATTGCATACCGGAATGCCTTACGCAAGGCCCAGCCCTTACCTGCATTGGGCGTGTAGTTTATGAACTGAACAGCCGGGTATTGTTTTACAATGTCAGCCGTGTTATCGGTTGATCCGTCGTTTACCACAATAATATGATCGCTGTATTGTGCTACATCTTCAATAACTGCCGCAAGTGTAGCTGCATTGTTATAGGTGGGAATAATAACACAGGCCTTCAAAACATCAAATTTCTCCTTCAGCGAACCGGTCATTATTAATTCTGATTAAATGTAAAAATTAGCCCAAAAACCGGGTAAAATTATAACATTAAGGGGAATAAGCGTTGCTCTGTTAAAACTACTATTCTCAATACCCTGAACCGCAGTGAATGAAAATAAGAGCAGCTTATCGGCTTATTTCTTCTTCAACAATACCTTCTCTTTCGTAAATGCAAAACCAGCATCTACAAAAGCTAATATTTTGTCCCAGTTTGATGCAGGTTCAGTCAGGTTGTTGTAGTATTTGTAATAAGTAATGATAAGGTTATTGCCTTCAACTTTTGCAGTACTCTCAAAACCACCACACTCGTTCTTTACACTTTTATTCAGTTTGTCTGCGCCCTCGATGGTATAGCCTTCGGGTATTTTTAATGTAATATTGTTATTAAAACTGCGGGCATAGGGCATAAAAATATCCAGCTTTCTTTCTCTTTGGTCTGCCTTAATTTCCAGTTGACTGCCCACAAATTTTCCGGCTTCCAGTATATAGTTATTGCCGGCTTTTTTTACCCAGCCATCCATGCTGAATTCTTCTTCAATTGCTATAGGTGCATTGGTACCGGAAAATCCGTTCTGCAGCACTTTATATTGCTTCAGCTCTTTGGGTTTATCTGTATATTCATTGGTAATTTCTTCTTCAAATTTTTTCTTTTGTTCTTCCCTGGCTTTGGTTATAGAGAACTGTGCATCCGACCAGTATTTTCTATAAGTACCATTCAGCTTTCTCCATTCCAGTTCAATATCGGTTTCTTTATCAAGCAGTTCACGTTCGGCAACCAGGTAATCTTCCAGTATTAGTGTTGCGCTTTGCAGGCCCCTGCGCTGATGCCCGCCGGCCCTGGCTTTACGGTTAATATGCAGCAATTGCATATTGGCACTGTCAAAGCTGATGACGATATCTTCTGTCTGGTTATTTAACGAAGCCGGTGTTTTTAAAGTAACGGCTTTGCCATTTATCATATCGGCTTTTTCCTGGCTCATATCCCGTCCGCCACGGAAAATAGTATTCTGCTGAATAAACCTGTAGGTTTCATCTTCAAAAGAAGGCGGCATCTCATCAACATTAAATAAGCTGTTGCCCAAATAATAGAACGAAAATTTTCCTTTTGCTTTTGGAACACGGATCATAAAATTAAGATCGGCTATAGAAAAAACATCTTTATAGGCCACGTCATCCCTGTCGCTTACCAATACCAGTTCGGCATCGGCCTCAAAATGCGTGTTGATCGTTTTCAAAACATTTAACACCGCTTCCAGTTGTTTAATGGTGGTCTGGCTTACACGACAGGTATAAAAATCATCATACGCTGCATTGGTATAATATATGCCGGTGAGCGTACCAAAACTTAAGTAGCGGGAATAATGATATACAAAAGAAATTATGGAATCCAGGTTGTCTTTATCAATGTCGTGTTCTTTAGCATAAGTTTTCCATGCAGATTTTAAAATGGGGTATCCCTGTGTTTGCACCATGTAAGGTTTTATCAGGTTCATAAACTGATGCTCAACATCCTCGGGCGATGTTACTTTTTCAATAGTGCCGTGTTTGGTATAGTCGCCTCTGCCATGCATAATATCTGCAAAAGCATATTTAATTCTTACAATGGGTACCTGCCTGTTTTGCGATGTCCATATAACATTGGATGACTTGGGCAGATTGGTGGCAGTTAACTCCAGCAGGTTATCATCTTCCACACTGGTGATCTTAAAATCGGGGGCCCCGTTTATTGTTTGGTATTGTGCAGCCACTCTTTTATCAAGTAGTATTTTTATACCCAGGTTCAGTATGGGGTAATCATCGCCCAAAACAAAACTGATGTAGTCTACATCTTTGTCTGTTCTGGCCTGGTCAAAGTAAGTGATGTAATAATCAATCACATCGCCAATGGCCAGGTTGGGTACAGCTATTTTATTTTTTTTGCCGTCTTTGGTTTCATCCAGTTTTACAGCGGCTTCTTCTACATTAATTTTTTGCAAACTGCCATCTGCCTTGGTAACCCTGATGCCCATAAAAGTATAGGTACGCAATTTGGTAATGGCACCGCTTTGTTTGCTTTGCAGCTGATTAAAATTTATTTCAGAATAATTATCCAGCGATACCTGGTCATTAATAAAGATCCGTTCCCTGATGGTTCTTTTGATGGTGCTGTGCATTTTACCAACATATAGCAGCGACCTGCCTTTACGTTCTGTATTGGTTTCCACCGTTTGCTTACGGGCCAGTATTACAGCCGATTGGTTTTTATATTCTGCCGGCAGTTTATTATTGGTAAACATCGGGTCTTTATCGCCCCATACTTCCTGGTCTATCTCTTTTGCCATTTCGTTGTACTCATTGTTTTGCGCCAGCACAGGCAACACACACAAGGTTGTAAAGAAGGCAATAAAAATCCGTTTCATACAGTACTGTTTATTTTTGAATGATGATGTTATTGCAGCTGTAAAATAAAAGTCGTGGACAAATTGAATCAATTTCGTTATTGAATTGTCAGCCTGAGCTTGTCGAAGGCGGGTTATAATAAATATCTTTCCGGTTTCGACAAGCTCAACCTGACAGCTTTTCAAACTAAAGTAGTAAAATAAAATGCTACTTTGTTAGCACCACCTGCTCTTTATATTTATCTGTTAATTGCTGTATCTGTTTATTCCAAAGCCCGAATTCTTCTTTCTTTAAAAGTATCTGCTTTACTTTTAAAAGCTTATGATAAACCAGTTTTGTACCTACCTGTTTGTAGCTAATGTTGATGTCCAGTATGCTGTTTTGTAAAGATAAGCTGGCCGGCAAAGTGCCTATCTTATAACCTTCCGGTATGGTTAATTCTGTTTCTTCATCCATCAATACTTTATTCGACATCTGCATATTGTGTATACGTTTTGCCGTGTCAATGGTAAAGCCGTCAAATTCTTTTCTAAAATCAAGGTCCAGGTAAATTTCGTTGCCAAAAACCGATGCACCATTCTTATGTGTTATCTCGTAATTTATCTTCAGCATACTGTCAATACCGGGTATTTCCGATTTTTTTAAATTGCTGATTTTGTAATCCTGGTTATTTTCCGACAGGTAATTGATCAATGCTTTTTCTGCATCATCTTTTTTTATCCCCGCAAGCTTATTAATTATATCGCTCCTGGCTTCGCCCTTATAAATATGTTCTGCACGGCCTTTCAGGTCTTGCCCGTCAATGGTGAATACTCTTTTTTCCCTGTCGGGATTTTG
Source organism: Ferruginibacter sp. (assembly GCA_030157685.1). GTDB lineage: Bacteria > Bacteroidota > Bacteroidia > Chitinophagales > Chitinophagaceae > Ferruginibacter. The sequence goes on from JAOAUI010000261.1 coordinate 16,291, forward strand.
CTCTGCACTAACTGTGGGCACATTGGTTAAAATATATTTATCGCCGTTTTCTATCAACACCTGGCGGCCTGCAATACGCTCGGCATACTGGTTAAATGCAATATTGGTTTCGGTACCATCTAAAAAATAGGTTTTGCCATTTGTAAGCCAGGCCGCTATCATGTGGTTGTGTACACTTAGCGAGGGTGTGCTCATGTCGTAGGGTATATGATTGGTGCCAATCCAGCAGAGCCTTACATCAAGCCCCAGGTTTTTAAGCAGGCCTTTTAATAAATTGGCCATGC
>JAOAUI010000262.1 GCA_030157685.1 Ferruginibacter sp.
TGAAAGTGCTTTTTGTTCCCCAGGTAAGTTGAAAAAGCCTGAAATCTTTTGTAGTACCGTAAGGAAAATAACCACCCTTGGTATTACCACTTCCAATATCAATTAAGAAAGTATTATAACGCCTTGCTTCGGGCACAATGCCCAGGTGCGAAAGCCGTGCTTCTTCCAGTACATCAATAACTGCAACTTTTCTTTCGGGCTCATTGTTATTTAATCTGAATGCATTAATCAATTGATCTATCCATATCTTTTTATCCTCTTTTTGTGCCTGTATATTTACACCACTGCTGATTGCGGTAAATACATTTGCAACGGGTATTTTATTTTGTTTTACTGCAATTTCGTACAACTTATTTAAAGCAGCCAGGGTTGCCTGGTAGGTTGGCTGTGTAAAAGAAATAAAATCGGTATTGATAGAAGTATCTTTCAGTATCTTAAATTCCCCCTCCTCGCTTGTCCGCTTGTCAAGTTCAACCATACTCATCTTTACCCCTTTTGAACCAACTTCAATACCGGCGTAAACATTACCTGTTTCGTATTTCTGAACAAAACTGTTTTGGGCTATTGCAGCAAAACCGCTAAACAGTAAAACAGCTGTAATTACTGAGAAACATTTTTTATATGTTGTAAACATCAGTTTATAATTTGTTCAAAATTACCGAAATATAAACTGCGCATTTCCAGTTATGCACATGGTGTGAGAAAATAGTACGGGGCACCGGCAAGCATTAAATTAATGAAGAAGCCACCCTGTAACTATGCGTTTACAGGAATGGCTTCATCAAAAAAAATGTTCTAGAGAATCACAACTTTTTCCATCACATCTCCTCCCCTGATATCATCAATAATATCCAACCCATCAATCACTTTTCCAAAGCAGGTATGCACACCATCAAGATGGCTTGTATTTTGCCTGCTGTGGCAAATAAAAAATTGAGAGCCGCCTGTATTCAATCCCCGGTGTGCCATTGACATTACACCACGGTCGTGATATTGCTTGCTGCCTTTTAATTCGCAGTTGATGGTATAGCCGGGGCCACCTGCACCGGTACCATTAGGGCATCCGCCCTGTATCATAAAATTGGGTATTACCCGGTGAAATGCAAGTCCGTCATAAAACCCTTCACTAATCAGTTTTTTAAAGTTAGCTACGGCAATGGGTGCATCATCATCATACAATTCAAATTTCATCACACCTTTGCTGGTATGTATTTCGCCCTGCGTTAATTTAATTTCGCTCATTTTATTTGTTTTAGTTATTAATATTTGTATAAAGATCGAAAAATTGCTTCCCGATTTTTTTAAAATTATATTTTTCGGCTGTTGCTGCGGCAATTGCTTTTTTATCAAATTTATTTTTATTTTCTGCAAACGCTTTCAATTTACCGGCCAGTGCCAACGGGTTTTCTTCTTCTACAAAAATACCGTTAAATCCTTCATCAACTATTTCATGAAACACTTCCAGGTTACTTACAATAACCGGAACACCACAGGCATTGGCTTCAATTAACACGCAACCAAAAGTTTCATAGCGTGAATACAACACCAGTGCATCTGCCTGTTGTATAGCTTTTGATAAAATTGTATGGCTAACCTCCCCCTTTGCAAAAACATGATTTTGAAGTTCCAGTTCCATAATTAATTTTTCGAGGGCAGGATTAATCGTTCCGTACAAATGCATTTCAAAACTGCAATCCTTTTTAAGCAAACTCAATGCCGCCAGTATCCCTTCTGTATTCTTCTGGTAAACCATTGTTGAAATATGTATCAGGTGCAATTTATCCTCCTCTTCTTTTTGCCGGGGAAAAAACATTTCAGTATCAACCACATTGGGAATTACAAAAGCATTTTTTACTTTATAATTGCGAACAAGCTGATTTTGCAATACAACAGATACAAAGGTACCAGCCATTGCCCCCTTAATTATTTTACTCCAGTAATGCTGATAAATGAAATTATAGTCTTTAATATTTGGTTTCGCATTATCCAGGTAACCTCCCCACTGTTCTGAAAGTACATAGGGTATTTTATATTTCCTTTTTATCCATAAAGCCGTTAAGCCGGCTTTCATAGCAATTTGCAGGTGAATAAACCCGGGCTTGCCGTTATCAGACAAATATTTTTTTACTGCATTTCTGTATACCTTTTTATACTTGAGGCTGGATAAAAACCTGTCAATTAATCCAATGGATATTTGCAGCGGTTTATAATAGATTATTCTTTCTGTAAGCTGGTTGTTATGTGTTATTATTTCTTTCACATCTTTCGTAAACACTCCATCTTTATCTTTTACAACATGTATAACTTCAATATGGCAAAATAAAGATGCAGCCATGGCATGCCGTTGAATAAAATCCCCATCAAAAGGAAACAATGCTGATGGATACCAACTTGCCAGCCATAATACTTTCATTTATTACTTTTTTTATGATTTACTTTTCACCAATGATATTAAACCCAAACTTGTCATTTGTTGTTACCCTCACATTTTTATAGCCCCGCTTATAAAACCACGCAGCCACTTCTGTATGCTCATGTTCAGACCTGAATTCGGGCGTAAACCAATCCAATATACTAAGCATCATTTCACGGGGATTTTGTTTATTCCCTTTTATTTTTTTTATGCAATAACTTATGGGCAGTAATGTTACCATATATAAATAATACTGTACCGAAAATGGCAATTTTGATGTTACTTTCCTTACCATATTAAACAGGTTGTGAATAAAATCTTTCCCCGGGTGATACAGCCATACACTTAATTTACCGGTTGCTTTTACCGTTGGTTCAATACAGGAAAAAGACAGTTCTGCATTGTTAGTGTGAATTAAAACTCCGCTACTGTGAACTATATCAAAATAACTAAACAACACAGGCGGAAATTGTATATCACCCTGTATGAAATGAACATTTGGAAAATCATTTCTTTCATAAGCCCGGCCAATACAATCTGCAAAATCCATTGCTATAACTGCCGAACATTTATCTGCAAGTAAAATATCCAGTTTGCCATTACCACAACCGGCATCAAAAATAACCTTCTCTTTCAAAGTGGCGGCTGTTTCATCAGTTTCCTTTAAAAACCTTGTAATCATGGCTTCATCGCCGGCATCCCAGGTTTTGTCATGATTGTAATTATAAACGGCCCATTCCTTTGTAAAACTTTCTTTTGTACGTTTATTTTTTCTTATCACATATTTAATGAGGTTGGTATACCTCTGCAGCAGGTTTTCTTTACGCAATAAATATCCATCATCGGCTTGTTTTAAAAATGTTTCGTAATCAAGAAATGCTTCAACATTTAACCTTGGGATACCGCCAATAACCGGGTAAATCCAATCTGCTTCAGCAAATAAAAGCGCTTCTTCAACAATGCTTACAGTTTTACCATCAAATATCTTATCCGCTTTCTTTAAAACCCTAACAGTTAAAGCTGTTCTGGTAACCGGGCACCTTAGCAATGAAAGCAATGATTCCTGCATTGAATTGATATTGATTTTACCTGTTGGGTTTTACCCAAGCAGATATTGTTGTAAATTTTTAATTAACTTTTTACAAAAAAATAATCCTTAATACTTTTTATATCCGAAAATCTGAAAACGAAAAAATCGCTCAGTTTTGTGTTGAACTCCTTGTTAATAATTATTAAAACATAAACCTGGTAAACCAGGTAACCAGCGCTGCTAACCAACGCTGCCGCATTAATACCATAGCGGGGTATAAAGATGATATCGCCTGCTAAAATTACGATCAATGCCAATACTGAACCGGTAATATTATACCTGATCCTGTTTTTGCCGGCAAAATAGGCCGTAATTGTAAAAATGCCCGACAATGCCAGAATTCCGGGAATTAACAATAAAAACGGGATGTACATTTGCGAAAAACTATCTCCGAATAAATATGGGAAGAAGAGTTTCCCTGCAAGAGCCAATAAAATACAAATAAAAAGATAACCCGTAAAAATAAACCTGGATAAAAGGGTGAGCATGTTAATGATGCCTGTTTTTTGCCCGCTTGCAGTAACAGGAAAAATAACGCTGGCCAGGATAGTTGGCAGAATAAAAAATAAATTAACAAGTTTTGAAACCTGGATATAGTTTCCCAACTGAACCGGGTCACAATATTTTTCAACAAAAAAATAATCAATACGGTATAAAAGTAAATGGATAATGTTACCGGCAAAAGCCATGAAACAATAATTAAATAACAGCCGGAATTCACTGATTGATAAAAAATGCCGGAACCCGTTTTTTATGTATTTGGCTTTTGCAAATAAAGCCAGGCAAATACCCTGTACTAAAAATGAATACATGTAAATATAAAAGTAGTTGTCATCAGTAACACCGGGTATGAATGAGTGTCCGTGATAAGGAATTGAAATTATCAAAAAACATGTGCTGATAATGAATATAAAATTGGGTATAATAAAATTGTTTGCTGCATAAAAAAATCCCGAACAGTAATTTATGAGCAGGTTGCCACAAATAAATGAAAGAGAAGACGCAATTAAAAAGGGGCCGGATAATTGAGTTTTAACATTACCAACAAAATAGCAGGCAACAAAAAAAACTATTATCCCTATAAATAATGACCAGGCAGTTGAAAAATTAAACAGTTTAGATAAGGGTATTTGCTTTTTAGCAGCAAAATAAATAATACCCGACTCCAGGCTAAGGCTGGAAACCAAAACTATGATTGAATAAATACTGATGATAAAATATATGCCGCCACTTACAGATGCCTGAAAATGCCTGGCAATTAAAATATTGATCACAAAAGCCGAAACATAATACAGGCCACGCCACAACATGCTTTGCAAAAATATCCTTCCTGTGTGCATTGTTTCTATAAATATAGTTGCCGGTTAAATTGAAGCCAAAATCATATATTTGACAAACTCAAATTTAACTGAATACTTCAGTAAAAAATAAAAAACAATTGAGCTTTATCGTATGTCGTTATTGCGAAAAATAAACTCAAAAGCCAAAACAGAAATTAATACCGGTTTTGGTACCAATGCATCTGACTATGGTGGCCGTTTTGTAAATAAAACCGGAAAGCCCAATATTGAGATCAGGGGGGTATCTTTTTTAAACAGGATCAGCTGGTATCATACGATGCTAAGTTTGCCTGGCTGGAAATTCCTTACCATCATTTTTTCGTTTTACATCATCATCAATTTTATTTTTGCCGGTATTTATATGCTTATTGGTGTAGAAAACCTGAACGGCATCGGGTCCTTATCTGCGCTGGGTAAATTTGGTGCTGCTTATTTTTTTAGCGCACAAACTTTTACTACAGTTGGTTATGGCCACATTAGTCCTAATGGCGTTTTAACAAGCGCTGTTGCCGCCGGCGAGGCTTTGGTAGGCTTGCTGAGTTTTGCCATTGCAACGGGTTTGTTCTATGGAAGGTTCAGCAAACCCAGGGCTTATCTTAAGTTTTCAGAAAATGCAATTATTGCGCCTTACAAAGATATTACAGCATTGATGTTACGGGTGGCTCCTTATAAAAACACCACACTTACCGATGCAGAAGCAAAAGTTACCTTAGGGATGACGATTGAAGAGAATGGTAAAATGATGAATAAGTTTTTTCCGCTGGAGTTGGAGTTTAAAGTAGCCAATGCATTAACACTTAACTGGACCATAGTACACCCTATAACTGAAGACAGCCCGTTCTATAATTTTTCGGTTGAGGATTATGCAAATATCAACGGCGAGATCATCGTCTTCATTAAAGCATTCGACGACATGTTCAGCAACACCGTTGTTGACCGCAGTTCTTATACCCTTAAAGAAGTTGTTGTGGGTGCTAAATTCTTGCCCATGTATCACCGCAGTTCTGCCGGCAGCAAAACCATATTGGAAATTGAAAAACTAAACAGTTTTGTAGAAGCAGATGTTAGTTTTGCGTTTGCTGCAAATGCCAAAACTGCTTCACAATAAATTTATTTCAGGCTATTGATGATGACTGCAAAATCAGCAGCTACCAAACTAGCGCCACCAACCAATCCCCCATCCACATCGGGCTGGCCAAAAATATCTTTTGCATTATTTGCTTTAACACTTCCGCCATATAAAATTGAAATGCTGTCGGCAACCGCAGCACCATATTGGTTTGCCATTACACTCCGTATATGTGCATGCATTTCCTGTGCCTGCTCATTGCTGGCGGTTTTTCCGGTACCAATCGCCCAAATTGGTTCATATGCAATTACAAAACCGGTTAATTGTTCTGCAGTTAAATGAAACAGGCTTTCTTTTAATTGGGTTTCTACAAAACTGTTTTGTGTATCTGCCTCTCTTATAGCCAATGGCTCGCCACAGCAAAAAATGGGTTTCAAACCATTTGCAAAACAAATATCAATTTTAGCAGCCAGCATGGCATGGCTTTCATTAAAATATTCACGTCTTTCGCTGTGGCCAAGTATCACATAATCTACAGCAATGCTTTTCAACATCTCTGCACTTACTTCACCGGTGTAGGCACCGCTTTTTTTATCATAACAGTTTTGCGCAGCAACAAATGCGTTTTTCTTTCCGGCCAGTTTATTTTTTATGCTGATTAAATATGGAAACGGAACTCCAAAAACTGCTTCCTGGTTTTCATTCAGTTCATGTGGGGTGGCAATCAGTTCATCCATTAAGGTTTCCGCCTGCTGCAGGGTTAAGTTCATTTTCCAGTTTGCTGCTGCAATTTGTTTACGCATATAATTTTCTTTTTTAAAATAGTTTGTAAATATCTGTCAAAATTTGTTTTTCCCTGTCGGAAATTGTTAAACCTTTCAGTTTTTTCCAGTTGTCTATATCTATCAATGCTTTGTTCAGTTTGTATTTTGTTATACCATCAACTCCCCAGGAAAAGTTGGCAATAAATTTAGGCGTAAGCCCTGTGGCAAATACATTACTGCAAATACCAACCATGGTGCCGGTGTTGAAAGATGTATTGATAGCTGCTTTGGAATAATCTCCCATTATTAATCCTCCTTTATTGCCTGCGCTCACTTCTTTCTGGTCTGCATCAACCCAGTATTTTACATCGCCTGCATTATTTTTTACATTGCTGTTGCTGGTGCCGGCTCCAAGATTACACCATTCGCCAACAACGCTATCGCCCAAATAACCATCGTGTGCTTTATTGCTGAATCCAAATAAAACAGAGTTTTTTACTTCCCCAGAAACTGTACAAAATGGGCCCACGGTTGTAGCGCCGTAAATTTTGGTACCCATTTTAACCACAGCACCTTCGCAAATAGCAACCGGACCTCTTAAGAAGCTTCCTTCCATTACAATGGCATTGCGGCCAATATAAATGGGGCCATCGGTGGCATTTAAAATACAGTGTTCAACTTTTGCTCCGGGTTCAATAAATATTTGTTCGGGCTTTACCAGTTTATTGGTTTTAGAAATGGCTTTGCCTTTTCTGCCAGCTGTAATCAATGCAAAGTCTTCCCTTAATGCCCAATCATTCATTTGAAATATCTGCCAGGGATAATGAATTACTTTCACGTCTTCTTTCACTTCAACAGACTTACTGATCCTTATTTTATGCAAGCCCAATACTTCTTTGCTTGAAAATTTAAACGCTATGCCGCCTTCTTTGCCCGAAGTAAGAAATTCGCCATTGTTCAGTTTTTTTATATTGCCGATGATTGCTTTGGTAGGCAATACATTGGCGTGAACCAACAGGTAATTATCATCACCAATTCTCTTTTCAATTTTTACAGATTGTGCGTCATCCAGGTAATTGTCTTCCCATTTATTGGCAGATGGAATTTTTAAATACTTCTCCCATTTCTCCCGAATAGTTAAAATACCGATACGGATATCCTGTATATGGCGGGTGTATGTAAAGGGATGAAGATTCTCCGGCCTGCAGTATTCTTCTGTAAAGATGATCTTTTGCATACTGTAAAATTAAGCAAAATAAAAATCCCCCCGGAGAACCGGAGGGACTTAAAGTATAGCCATGAAAAACAAACTTGAAAATAAAGATAAGAATCTCTATTTAATTATTTATCCTTTTTTGCGTACCGCTTGTTGAATTTGTCAATTCTACCTGCAGTATCTACCAGTACATTTTTACCGGTATAAAAAGGATGAGAAGTATTTGAAATCTCCAGTTTAATTACCGGATACTCGTTACCATCTTCGTAAGTTACTGTTTCTTTTGATACAGCGGTTGAACGGCTCAAAAACTGAGTACCATTACTCATATCTTTAAAAACAACCAACCTGTAATTTCCCGGGTGAATTCCTTGTTTCATAATTTAAAAGTTTTGTGCACGGGTTTTGCCGTACTATTTATTAGAAAGTGGCAAAAGTAAGGCCTTTTAGGTAAAAAACATTCAAAAAAATGGATAATGTTATAATTGATAATGGATAATGTCTTCTGTTAAAGCTGCTTTCTATATTGCAAACCTGCTTCTATTTTAAAAAATTATCAATTATCCATTGATCAATTATCCATTCAGATTAGCTTTTCATATTAATATATTGCAAGGCTATTCCCACATTCCAGCTTTTTGAAGCCTGAATTACCTCTTGCAAATCGTCAATTTTTTTGCCGGTTACCCGTATTATATCGTCCATAATGGCCACCTGCACTTTCAGCCCGCTGTCTTTTATGATCTTAACTATCTTTTTGGCATCTTCCTGTTTTATGCCATTTCTTACAGGCACTTCTTTTTTTGTTACTTTTCCGCTGGGATAGGGTTCTTTGCTCAAATCATACACTTCCGCTGCCAATCCCTGTTTCATACTACGGCTGATCAGCACATCAATAATCTGCTGAATTTTCATATCACTGTCAGCTTCCAGGTTTACTTTATATTCTTTTTTATTCAGGTCAATCACTACGTGAGAACCCTTAAAATCGAAACGGTTGGTTATTTCTTTACTTACGGTGTTGATGGCATTATCCAGTGTTTGCAGATCAACTTTACTTACAAGGTCAAATGATGGCATAATATTTTTTTTCAAAAATATTGAATTAATACTGAACCTGAAAATGCCGGATACTGAATGTTTCTACAATTTGAGCACACATTCAATATCCGGCATTCTTATTTAATACTTTAATTAGTTGCCGCTTTTCACCCTGTTCTGCTCATCACTGGCACCACTGTTTCTTTTGCTGCTGCCTGCTTTTAGTTTTCCTTTATTAAAACGGTAGGTAAAGGTCAGGCTCACTGCACGGCTATCGTTCACATTCTTAAAATCTGCATCTACAGTGCCGTATTTACTATACCCTTTAAATACGCCTGCGGCAAAAATATCCCGTACGTTCAAACGGATGCTTCCCTGGTTCTTTAGTATCTGCTTGCTTACGCCTGCATTTAACTGGGTCATAGGTTTGATGTAGATCACACCTTCCAGTCCTTTGCTGCGGTAGAAACCACTTATTTCTGCAGCCCATCCCTTTTTGAATTTAAATTGCTGCTGTACCTGCGCCATAAATGTTGTAATACCTATTGAAATTTGCTCGTTATTAACCAGCCCTTTAAAATGATTGTTGTACACGTTTGCGTAGATATTACCACTCCACCATTTGGTTATTGATTTGTTGGCTGTAACTTCTAAACCAATCTGTTTAGCACTTGCAATGTTTGCTTTTTTGATATAAGTCTCATTGGTATGGTCGTTTTGCTCCAGCACCTGCTGAATGATATTATTGGTGGCTGTATAATTTACAGTGGTTGTTAAAAACCCTTTGTAAGTATGGCTCAGCTCAATATTATGCGAAAACTGCGGGCTTATGTTTGGATTACCCTGTTCAAAAGTATACCTGTCTAAAAAGTGTACGAATGGGTTCATATCCTCATAATCGGGCCTTTTAATTCTGCGGCCGTAGTTGATAACAAACTGGTTTTTTTCGTTAGCTGTGTATTGCAGGTAAACCGTAGGAAATAACTGTGTATACGATTTTTTGAATTTGGTTTCGGTGTATACAAATTTATCCTGGGCGGCATTGTATGTGTAGCCTTTTGAAATACCATTAGAATTTGTATTCTCAACCCTTAGTCCAAGTTGGGCACTCCATTTTTTACCCAGCGGCCTGTTATAGTTTACATAAGCAGCATTAATATTCTCATCATAAATAAAATGATTGCTGCGGCCACTGTCTAAAACAGCGTAACCTGTTTTCAAACTGTCGTAACGGGCATCGTTATCATTGGTTACAAAACTGGTTTTAAAACCTGCTTCAAACTTTGCATCTTTTTTTAAGGGTAAAGTATAATCTACCTTACCACTGTATATTTTTATATTGGTAGGCAATGTTCCGTTTAAAACATCTGGTGCCTGTTTAAGGTTACCCATATTATCGTAGTAAGAACTGGTGAGCGGTTGCACACTGCTTGCTTTGTACTGAATAAAATCCAGGTCAGCTGAAAGCTCCTGCCCTGCTGTATCCAGCTTGGTTCTGAAATTAACATTAGAACTGAAGTTTTTCCACTTTTCCTTGTTTTCGGTACTGGCAGTTGTAATATCTGTTAAGTTGTGATTTGGATCGTAGATATAGGTACTGGTATTACTCTGCCATAAACTTGGATTATAAAACCCATTTAACACAAAACCAATAGTTGTATTTTTTGATACTGTATAATCTATACCAGCTTTGGCACTGTAATTATGACTTTGGTTGATCATAGTTGTTTGCTGATCAAATATGGATTTGATATTTTTAGTTGCAGCATCACGAAAATTTCTTACGATGTATAATTCCTGGCCACGATGATTACGGTTGTAATTAAAACTGCTGAAGAAATTTATTTTTTTGTTGCGGTAGTTAAAACTTGCTGCTTCGTTAAAACGTGCATACCTGCCTTGTGTATAACCGGTGGTAATACTTCCGTTGTAACCAAACATTTTGTTCTTTTTGGTTTTAATATTGATAACACCTGCATTACCGGCTGCATCATATTTTGCAGGAGGGTTGGTCATAATCTCAATTTGCTCAAGCTGGCTGGCAGTCATATTGCGCAACATATTTGCAAGGTCGGGGCCACTTAAATAACTGGGGCGGCCATCCAAATAGACAATTACACCGGCTTTGCCTTTCAGGCTGATATTACCGTCTTTATCAACAGAGATGCCGGGTGATTTTTCCAATACTTCCAATGCTGTACTTCCTGTACTGGTAATCGAAGCATCCACATTAACGATGGTTCTGTCCAGCTTTCTTTCAATCAATGGCTTTTTAGAAGTAACCAATACTTCTTTCAGATCTTTTTCGGTTGGTACCAATTGAAGTACCCCAGCATTGGCCGATAAAGCATCTGTAGTAATGTTGATTTTTGAGCTGTAGGTTTTTGTGTGGCCAATAGAAGTTGCCAGAACCAGGTAACTACCCTCTTTTATATTTTCAAAAGAGAAATTACCGTCTTTGTCGGTTACGGCTACTTTTACTAAAGCCGAATCTTTGGCTTTTAAGAGAGAAACGGATGCGGCATCAATTACTTTTTGATTACCTCCGTCTTTAATACTTCCGGATATTTTGCCTCCGGTTTGGGCGAAGCTGGACATGCCAATGGCAGTGGCAGCCAACAGGCTGAAGAATTTTTTCATGGCTATACTTTTTGTTTTTAACCCGAATGGCTGTCGGGCGTTTTTTTAAATAATCAGTTATATACTTTGATAACTACTTCACAAAAGTAAGTACTATGCGTTACATAGTACATTGTTTAATACTGAACGGTAGAATTTAAGGATAATTGGTTATATCCCTATATACGTTAAACAAAAGGAAAGGTTACATGCAGAAAAGAATTTAAAGGCTGTATGTTAGCTTTTAACTGCTGCTTTTCTTTTTACAATAATGATGAGGATTATACCTGCCAAAACAAGGGCGGCCGATATTATTTCAGCCTGTGTGGGGTGAAAACCAAATATTGAATAGGTATTGTTTACCCTGAATAATTCTACTGTAAAACGTTCTATTCCATTTAAAATGAGATAGATACCAAACATAACACCAGGCGTTGTTATCCTTTTCCGTATGGCCCAGAGTATTAAAAACAGCAAAGTACAAACCACGGTTTCATAAAACGGAGTAGGGAAAACCGGTTGCGGTAAGGCTCTGCAATGCTCTTCATCGCAGTCAGCCATGAGTACACCATCTTTATTTACATTTTTAGGATATGTGTATGCAAACATCCATGTTGGCAAAAATGATGGACCTTTAAATGACTTATGCGGAACTTTTTCAAGGCTTTCATATACACGGTCGGTAACCTGCACAAGTGCTGAATCCTTTCCATGCACTTCTCCTCTTAAATAGTAGGCTTCATTTTTTTTCAGCTGCTTTCCATAGTCTCCGGGAACAGCTTCTACCACTTTACCTTCAGCATTTACCACATAGGCGCTATTATAAATACCCCAGTCGCCATCGCCGGCAACCTGGCAGCCAATACGCCCAACTGCATAGGCAAGCAAAAGCGCCAGGCCTGCAGCATCAACCAAATGAATAATTTTTATACCTTTTTTAGAAGCATACCAGCAAATGGCAATAGCTGCCAAAATTAAACCGCCGTAAAAGGTTAATCCGCTTGCAGAGAACAAACGGCCAATTGGATCTTTAATAAAATCGCTCCAGTTTTCGAGATTATCAAAAACCTTGGCGCCAATGATACCAAATATTAAACCCAGTATAATGATATCTCCTACCCTGTCGTGCGGCCAGATGCGTACATTACGCCTTTCGGGTTCTTTTAACTTGTGTTTGTTTTTATCGTACCACTTAAACCAGGCCAGCCCAACTCCTATTAGTAATCCTCCCAACAAATTTCCCTGCGAAGAAAAAATATAGTCCTGCGGATTAACATCAGCTGGTTTACTAAAGAAAAGGCCAAATATTTTGTACCCGAAAATAAAACCAACAACCGCATTGATGATGATATCAAGAGCAGAAGCAGGTTTACCTACAACGATCATCTCTTCTCTTGGCGATAAAAGCCCCTGTTTTTCTTTACGCTGCAATTCTTTACTTAAAACAATAGCGGCCGTTACAAACCCCATGGCAACCATCAGCCCGAATGTATTTAAAAAGCTTAACCCATGCCATTCTACACCAAACCAATCTTTAAAAATATAATACAAGTTGGGATACATCTGTTAGTTGCGGTTTTAAAAAATTTAGGAGTGCAATATACTACTTCATTCAATATTACTACATTAAAGCTGCTTCTTGTAACCTATTCAATAAATCAACAACATTATAACAGAAAGCCCCCTGTTAAAACAGGGGGCTTTTATAGTACTTACTAAATAAACTCTTAATTACAATGTTGCTCAAATGCACCAATCAGGTTCTCTGCAATCATTTGTGCACTGCGGCCTTCTATATTATGGCGCTCAATAAAATGAACCAGCTTGCCATCTTTAAATAACGCAATAGCCGGTGAAGATGGAGGGTAAGGCATTAAATGCTCTCTTAATTTATTTACCGCTTCAATATCAAAACCGGCAAAGCTGGTAGTAATATGATCTGGTTTTTTTGCTGTGTTGTGTACAGCCATTAAAACACCCGGCCTTGCTGTACCTGCACTGCAGCCGCAAACCGAGTTGATCATTACTAATGTAGTGCCTTTTTCGGCCAATGTGTTTTCAACAGCTTCGGCGGTTAACAGTTCAGAAAAACCATTTTCTGTTAACTCTTCTTTCATGGGAATTACAATTTCTTCTGGATACATATCTTTTCTTATTTTTTTATAGAGTGTAAAATTACATACTTCTTCCAAAAAATATTCAACCCTTTGATAGTATTCCCGATATCGAAATCCATTAAACCGGAAAGAATGGCACTTCAATTAACAAATAACCGACATAATGGCTACAAATAAAAGACTGTTTAGAAATTTTGTCTTTAAAAAAAGGGTTGGAATATAATTTGACGATAGTTACCCGTAAACAAAAAATTTATAACCTAAAAAATAATAGCAATGACACTCGTAAAAGTTAACAATCCAATCAACAAGACCTTTGATGGTTTAATGAATGAATTATTCAATGAATTACCAGTAAATTTCGGTAAATCAATCAGGGAAGATGTATTGCATTTTCCACCTGCCAACATTGTTGAAAAAACAGATCTGTATAAGATTGAGCTGGCAGCACCCGGTTTGGGAAAAGCTGATTTCAATGTAAAGCTGGATGGCAAGATTTTAACCATCAGTTCTGAAAAGAAAACAGAAGCGGCTGTGGAAAACGAAAAAATGATCCGAATAGAATTTGGCTACAAATCTTTCAAACGCAGTTTTACGCTTGATGAAAAGATTGATGCAGCCAACATTACAGCTAAGTACGAAAACGGAATTTTAACGCTGGAACTTCCTAAAAAAGAAGAAGTGAAAGGCGGAGCAAAAGATATTACGATTCAATAAGCGAAGTTTTTTTCATAAATATACAGTTGGTTTGGTTCTGAATTTATTCAGAGATAGTCCCTCTTATTCTTAAGAGGGGCTTTTTTATAACCAGATTTACCAAAGAGTCAACAAAGTATTTCCTTCAGAAATATATAATGCCACAGAGGCACTGAATCACTGAAAATACATTTACCAGTTTCTGTGCTTCTGTACCTCTGTGGCAATTTTAAAATCCACAAAGTGTATTTATTTATGATTTTGTGGTAAAATTTATTCGCAGTTAGTTTTCCTCCTGGTATCCAGTATGTACTGTATCTTCCAAACATTGTTCAACCTCACCAGTTGAAAAGAGTTTACACCGCAGCTATAAAATTTTCCGTTAAAGTATAATTTAAAAGGAGTCCAGACCGCAGCCATTGGCCCATCTATTTTTAAATCTTTGAAAATGATCTGTTCATCCGCTGCGCCTGCAGGAATAGTAGCAATAATTTTTGCAAAATCACCCGGAGTTTCTGTGGTGATGATCGTTTTACCTTCTTTGTCTTTGCCAAAAGTTTGCAAAACAGCTGTTTCGGTAAAGCAGGATTTTACCAGGACCGTATCACTGTTCTTCATACCGGTGAACATAGTGTTAATAACAGTTTTTATCGAGTCTTCAGCATTTTGTGCACAGGCTGTACTGCCGGTAATTACTGTTGATATAAGCAGTAACAGAAAGTTTTTGTTGAGCTTTTTTTGCATGGTTGTTTTTTTAATGAGCCTAAAAATAGGCAACACAAAGTTTGCCTATAATAAAATTACATGAGCGGTTCCTGCAACTATTTATATCCCAAGATCTTCAACATGCTTTGCGAGGTCTGCTCTTTTGCATAAACCCATTCTATCAGCTTACCGTTTTTATCTCTTTCAATGATTACATGTTTGGGCGAAGGGATGAGGCAATGTTTAATCCCTCCATAGCCGCTTATCTGGTCCTGGTAAGCACCAGTGTGAAAAAATCCAACATACAAAGGTTCCTTATTGCTCTCCAGGTGTTCTTCATTGGTAGTTTTTACTTTTGGCAGAAACACCTCATTTATATGTTCTTCGCTATCGTAGTAATCATGACCGTCGCAGGTAATACCGCCTAAAACAATACGTTGGTATTCGTTATCCCATTTGTTGATGGGCAGCATCAGGAATTTTTCGCCAATACCCCAGGTATCGGGTAGTGTGGTAATAAAAGAAGAATCAATCATGTACCAGGTTTCCCGGTCGTTTTGAATTTTTTCGCCAATAACACTGTAGATATGCGCCATGCTCTCTCCTACTGTAAAGCTGCCAAACTCTGTATAAATGTTTGGCATCTGCACTTTTGCTTTTTTACAGGCCGTTTTAATATTACCAACTATTTCATTGATCATAAACTGGTAATCGTAATTAAATCCCAGCGAATGTTTAATAGGAAAACCACCGCCAATATTTATCGAATCCAATTCAGGGCAAATCTTTTTTAACTGGCAATAGAGTGCTATACTTTTTTGTAATTCACTCCAGTAATAAATATCATCCTTAATACCTTTGTTTAAAAAGATGTGCAACATCTTTAGCTGAAATTTATCTTCATAACCTTCAATCTCATCTACATAAAATTCCAGTACATCTTTTGCTTTTATTCCCAGCCTGCTGGTATAAAAAGGAAAAGAGGGCTCTTCTTCAGCCGCAATCCTTATCCCCAGTTTAAAAGGTTCGCCGGTGCGTATGTTGCGCTTGTACATGCTCAACTCTTCTTTATTATCAAGCACAGGAATTACATTTTTAAAACCATCATTTATCAGCTTTGCAATACGGCTTGTATAATTTTTTTGTTTAAACCCGTTGCAGATGATATGAATATCCTTGTTAAGCTTTCTTTTTTTATACAACGAATTAATGATGTCAATATCGTAAGCATAGGATGTTTCCAGGTGTATATCATGCTTTAATGTTTCTTCAACAATAAAACTAAAATGAGAGCTTTTGGTGCAGTAACAATAATGATATTCCCCTTCGTACTTATGCTTTTTAAAAGCATTGGCAAACATCTTTTTGGCCTTATTTATCTGCATACCTATTTTGGGGAGGTAGGTTA
>JAOAUI010000263.1 GCA_030157685.1 Ferruginibacter sp.
AATTATTCCGCTTCTCATAGCCCGGCTGCTTCGGCTCCATATATCCTTTGTTCTTTAACGCTGCTTTTATTTCTGTAATGGCACGTTCCAGTTGTGGGTCAATACCTTTACTCATGGCACCAAGGTCTTCATCAACTGCAATATCGGGGTCAACACCGTGGCCTTCTTTAAACCAGCTACCATCGGGGTTGTACATGCGGAAGCTTGGCGCTGTAATATTACCGCCATCAATTAATAATGGCATGCCGCTGATACCGATCAATCCGCCCCAGGTTCTTTTACCGATCAGCGGGCCCAGGTTTTTCTTTCTGAAATAATCCGGGAAAGCATCACCGCCGGAACCGCTCCATCCGTTCATCAGCATTACCTTGGGGCCAAAATGTGCAAAGGGCGGCCAGGGCCATGCAGCACCATCACGGGTAGCCCAGTAGGCAAGGGGTGTGCGGTTGAGCATTTCAATAAAACGATCGGGTATTTGTCCGCCACTGTTAAAACGTTCATCTATTACCAGCGCTTTTTTATCCCACTGTGCATTAAACTGGCGGGTGAGTTCTTCCTGCCCGTCACGCCCGGTGCTGGGTACATATATATAACCAACCTCGCCATTGGTGGCTTCATCAACACGTTTGCGGTTGGCTTCTACCCAGGCCAGGTAACGCAGCTGGTATTCATTATCCATGGTTTGCAAAATGGCTGTTTTAGCGCCTGCAAAAGATGGCATTGTATTGTAAGTAAGCTCTACTGTTTTTTTATCCAGTCCCTGAAAGAAAGCATAAGGTTCCTGGTCGGTTGTAATGGGCATACCATTTACGGCCAGTATGTAACTGCCTTCTTTGATGTCGATGCCTGGCTGATCTAATGCAGAACGTGTGGCCGCATCCCATGAAGCACCACGGATGATGGTTTTTATTTTGTAAAAATTTCCTTCGGCCTGCCAGTCAACACCCAGGTAGCCCACGTTTTTAGCTTTTGTAGTTTCTACATCGCCGCCGCCATGGTATGTGTGTGAGGCATTCAGTTCGCCAATCATTTCGCCAATGATGAAATCAACTTCTTCACGGGTAATGGCACCATCCATCATTTTTGAATAGCGTTCCTTTACGGTGTTCCAGTTTACGCCGTGCATACCGGGATCGTAAAAATAATCCCGTTCCATGCGCCATGCATCGGTAAAGAGTTCTTCCCATTCGGCCACAGGATCAACCATCATTTCCATTTCATTCAGGCGGAGTGCTTTATCAAGTTTCTGGTTTTCCTCTGGTTTAATAACAGCATAGGTGTTACCACGCTGCGCCAGTATTTTATTGCTATTGGCGCAGAGCCAGTAATTATTAATATCGTCTGCAATCGATTTTTCTTCACGCTTATCTATATCAAAATATTTAAGTGATGGCTTTGCATCCTGGGCGCTGCCGAGGTTGGGAAATTTCTGGTATAGTATCTTTCCTTTTACAGCAGACAGGTTATTGTAATTAGCTGCAGTTAATGGTAGCAGCACCATCCTTGCCTGCATACCATCAAAGTCAATATCAACAGCTGTTGAAGCCGGTTTTTTTGCTGTGGTATCTTTCTTTTTCTCTGCTGCCATTTCATCGGCCTTAAATGCAACCGTATCATTTTTTGGAGACAAAATAGAAGCTGTTGTTTTCTTTAAAGAGATAACAGCTATTTGTGTACTGTTGCCATAAATAAAAGAGTTATCAATATCACTGTAATAAGGGGTGTAATTCTGGTTGGTGGTGAGGTACAGGTATTTTCCTTCGGTGTCAAACACCGGGTTATCGCAATTATAAAAACCATCTGTTATCTGCGTATTCTTTTTGTTCTGCGCATCGTAAATAAATACAGCGTTATGATAGTTACTGAGGTCGCGGTTGTAAGTAACCCAACGGCTGTCGGGCGACCAGCTAACTGTAAAGCCTTCGCAGCCGCCATGCATAAAGCGAAGGGCCTGGTCAATTTCTGTTGTGCTGCCATTGGTTACATCGTACATTTTTATTTTCATAGCCTTATCAATAAAAACAATTTTTTTACTGTTGGGGCTCCAGAATAATTTATATCCGAAACCGGTGTTGTAATTCGTTACTTTTTTGGGAGCTTCATCTTTACCCGGTTGTGCCAGCCACAATTCATTCTCGCCGGATTGATCGCTCCAGTAAGCAATGGTATTGCCATCGGGCGACCAGGAAGGGTAGCGTTCGTTTGCACTTGTTGAACGGGTGATGTTTTTTACAAAACCATTTTCGGCCGGCATAGAGAAAATATCGCCTCTTGCTTCCAGCAAAGCCCGGTTACCATCAGGGCTTATGTTGGCATGTTGTACATACCTGTCAACCGTAACTGACCTTGGTTTTAAAGCAGCTTTATCAGTTACCACATTTACAGCAACAGTTTTTGCCTGTTGGGTTGCAAAAGAGAAGAGGTATAATTTTCCGCCCTGCTCAAATACAATATCATCGGGCCCTGCAGAAGGGAAATGAATATCATGATCTTTAAAGTTGGTGAGCTGTTCGTATTTTTTGCTGCTTACATTATACCTCCACAGGTTCATGCGTTCTTCGCTTCCACGATCGGATAAAAAATAAATATAGTCTCCCTGCCACATCGGAAATTCATTACCCGCAGTTTCATTTACCGAAATATTTTGTGAGCTGTTGTTTGTAAAATTGTACAAATGAATACTGGCATTCATGCCGCCTCGGTATCTTTTCCAGTTGCGGAAAGCCTGCGAAACAAAAGTTACCGCCATCTGTTTTCCATCGGGTGAGTAAGAGCCAAACTCGGCATAAGCAAAGGGTAATTTTTCTGATGGCCCGCCTGTTGCAGCCATGGTATAGAATTGGTTAAACCGGTTCCTGCCGCTTTCACGGCCCGATGCAAACAAAATGCGTTTGCCATCTGTTGTCCAGTCAACTACACGATCGGGGAAA
Organism: Ferruginibacter sp.; assembly: GCA_030157685.1. Classification (GTDB taxonomy): domain Bacteria; phylum Bacteroidota; class Bacteroidia; order Chitinophagales; family Chitinophagaceae; genus Ferruginibacter. The sequence continues at coordinate 2,931 of JAOAUI010000263.1, forward strand.
CCATGCGATGTTAAACGCATAGGCACACCACCGTTTACAGGGATGGTATAAGCATCTGTATTACCATCATAATTACCGCTGAAAGCAACTGTTCTTCCATCGGGTGAAAATTTAGGAAAACTTTCAACACCGGGAGGTGAACTGAGTTTTTCTGCAGTACCTCCGGTTTTAGGTATGATCCAGATATCATTTCCATAGCTAAAAACGATCTGTGTTTTTGATACATCGGGATAGCGGAACAGCCCGGCATCAATTTGTGCGGTTGCAGAAAGGCAATACAATACAGCAATGCAAAGGAGGGAAATTAATTTCTTCATGTTGTTAGTTTTATTTGTCTGAACAATGATTTATTATGTTATCTGAACGGGGATTTTGGGGGATAAAAAAGATTTATTGGATTATTAAAAGCAAAATCCTTTTAATCCAATCAATCCTCCCAAATCCCCGTTCAGACAATTCTTATTTCACATACGGCGTCCCCGTTACATTCTTCACATATTTATTCAGCCACTGGTTTTGTTCCCAAAGCATATGCAGTATATTCTCTTTGGCTGCATAGCCGTGGCTTTCGAAAGGCAGTTGCACAAAACGCACGGTGCCACCGTGGCCCTTAATGGCATTGTACAGGCGTTCGCTTTGTATAGGAAATGTGCCGGGGTTGTTATCGGCTTCGCCATGTATCATCAGCAGGGGCGTTTTAATTTTATCGGCATAACTGAAGGGGCTCATTTTAGCATACACTTCGGGTGCCTGCCAGTAAGTACGCTCTTCATTTTGAAAACCAAAAGGCGTAAGGGTGCGGTTGTATGCACCGCTGCGGGCAATGCCGGCTTTAAACAGGTTGGTATGTGCAACCAGGTTTGCCGTCATAAAGGCACCATAACTGTGGCCGCCAACAGCAACACGGTTGCGGTCGCCAACACCCATTTCGGCAACTTTATCAATGGCGGCTTCGGCGCTCCAGGTAAGCTGGTCAACAAAATTATCGTTGGGCTGTTTGTCGCCTTCGCCTACAATGGGAAACTCGGTGTTATCCATAATGGCATAACCTTGTGTGGCCCAAAAAACAATAGATCCATAACCAACTCTTGTAAAAGTGTATTTGCTTCCACGCAGTTGTGCTGCATCGGCAGCACTTTTAAATTCACGGGGGTAAGCCCACATCATTACCGGCAGCGGTCCGTCTCTTTTTGCATCGTAACCTTTTGGTAAATACAGGTCGGCTGCAAGGTCTACACCATCTTTGCGCTTGTAAGTAATTTTTTGTTTGGTAATGCCACGCAGGCCGGGTTGCGGATCGGGGAAATTGGTGATGGCTTTTGTGGCATTGGTTTTAAGATCACGTGTATAATAATTGGGTTGTTCGGTTTGTGATTGTTTGTTGGTAACGATGATCATCTTATCGTAATCCAAAACAGTGGTTATGGTTTCGTAATAAGGTTCTTCGCAGCGCCAGAGTTGTTTGGTTTCTTTGGTATTGATATCAAATGTATTTAAGAAAGGCAGATCACCTTTTGCAGAAGCGCCCATGCCACGCATTACCAGTTGAGAGCCGTTCAATAATTTGGGTGTTTCACGGCCATATTTATTTTTATCGGTGAGGGGAGTACCGGGATCGTTGTAAGCATCGTCGGTACTGCGGTCAATCAACACTTCTATTTTACCATCGGCAGTAAGCCTGCTCATTTTAGTACGGTGCTTTGCACGTGAGCCTTCGGTAACAAAAAAGGAACCATTGGTAACATCTGTAACATTGTACATACGCTCTGCAGTTTTTACCAGTTCTTTAGGCCCGCCGGTAAATGGTGCTGCCAGTATGTATGCTGCATCATGGTAATCCATTTTCTTTTTAATGAGGCCGCTGTCCAATGGTTCTATCCATCTTACTGTTGCGGGTGAATTATCTAACCAGTCGTAACTGCGTGGGGCATTCAATACATTGTCGTTGCCCCTTGGTGTGCCTTCGCTGCTGGGTAGTTTTGCCAATACTTTTACGGTGTTGGCATTCATATCGGTAACAAGCATGGTGCTGTTAAAACCATAAGCGGTAACCAGGTATGAAAAGGGTTTATCTATCTTTTCTACCAACAGGTATTTTTTATCGGGCGATGGTTCTACAGAACTGTAAATGGCAGGTGCGCCAATTTTTGTTTCAACGCCGTTTGTATTCTTTACCAGTTGGGTGGTGGCATAAAATTCAAACTGTATTTCATCAAAAGGAGATTTTATCAGGTCCTGGAAAGTTGGGCTTGCTGCCACTTTGCCCAAGTTTTGTTGTACAACCGGGCCGTTGGGTGCTACCGGTTTTTTTGGCGCCATGCTTAATGGCTTGTTTACTGTTGCATATAATAGTGTATTGCTATCAACCCAGCTATAGGCCGTAGTTAATACATGGTTCAAAGCAGATTTATTTATTTTGGCTGCAGTGTGGTTTTTGATATCTATTACATACATATCAATATTGTTATTGCTAAAATGCGTGAATGCAGCTTTATCTTCATTGGGGCTCCACTGCAGGTTACCGGCTTTTAAATTTGCAGGCAAACCTTTGACCTGGAATTCGGTGCCGCTCTTTACATCTTTGATAATGATAGAAGTAAAATAAGTTGTGCGGCTGGGGCCAAAATTATTGGGGTTGATACGCAGGCCTGCAATGCGTAACTCAGGCTGGGCAAGATCTTCTACAGCAGGCATGCTGCTGCGTTCGAGTATAAGCATGTTTTGTCCTTTACTGTCGAAAGTAACACCGGGCGTTGGTTTTGCCATTACCAGGTCGTAAATTTCTTTGGGTGGTGTTTGGTATTCGATGGCATCCTGTGCGAAGAGGCTGTTACAGATGAACAGCAGTACGATGATAAAAATGTTTTTCATGCTAAGCGTTTTTTATTGATTTGGTTTGAAATGGTTTATACTAATATTTTAATTTACCGAAAGTTAAAGCTGGCCATTTTTTTAAAATTTACCTTTTTGAGTGTCACCATAAATGCTCAGTAAAATATTGTAATCGTCTTCTATCCAGTTACCAATGGAGGCGCCCCTGTATGAATTTGTTGCCAGGTATTTTTGAAACGCCAGGTAAGCTTCCTGTGCATTGTCGTCATTGTAGAAAGTATTGGTCCAGTTCCTGGAAACTAAATTGTATGGAATGATGCCAATACCTCCATTGTATATTCTTACAGGGCCCTGCGAAAATTCGAAGGAAACAACTGGCTGTTTTCTTTCTTTTGCTGATTTAAGGATATACAAAAGGTGCCTGAAATAATTGCCCAGCCTTTTCACAATCTGATTATATGTTTCAGGCTGTGCCGGTTTGATCCGCCATTCATTGTTTTTAAAATAAAACGGGTCTTCATCAAAGCTTTTTAAAGTTTCAGCATCTCGTGTAAATTTTAATCTTTTTTGTATTGCATCAGATAAGAGGCTGATCGTTGCCTTCTTGTTTACAATTTCAGATTCCACTTTGATGGCTGTAGTGGTAGCAGAATCTGATAAATAAAGTAGTTTTTCTTTACTGCTGTATCTCCATTTTCCGGTTTTGTAAAAGCCCGGCCCCCGTATTTCAGTGTAAGTATCATCTTTAAAAAAAGAAAGAATCATACCCTGTTTTACAATCTCATTATTGTCTGCTTCGGTTAGTAATTTCTCAATATTCTGTGTGTTGGAAGAGTCACTGTTCTCCAGGCCAAACAACCGCCAGGTACCCAAAAGTGATTTTGTACTTACATTCTTATCATTGCCAAACTCACCACAGCCAGAAACAAAAAGCATAATTATGAGGAATAAGCGGAGCCTGTGTTGCATTCAACAAATTAAGAAAAATAAATGAACAAATTATCATTTACATGATCTGAAGCCTTTCAATATTTTTTTATAATACCGGATATAGACACAAAAAATCCCCCTGCTGTTTTAACAGGCAAGGGGATAAACGGTTTTCCCGGATGAATTACTTTCCAAAAAAGTACCGCAGCATGATCTCGTGTGCCGAATAGCCCGTAGCAAAAATGCTTATGGGCGTATTGTAAGCTTCGTATGCATAGTTGATTGAAAGCCTGTGCATGAATTTTACCCCTGCAAAAAGTGCATAGGATTGTTTGTAATGATAGCTTCCACCTATATGAAACATGTCTTTATGATACAACATCAGACCTCCTTCAAAATCAAGCGGTGCTTCCGGCTGGTAGCGTACCTCCACATGGGGCTGCAAAATATTTGCTTCATCAACTTTGATATCGTAACTGATGGTGCCGCTGTATTGCCTGTACAGCCTTCCTTCGGGGTTGCTGGTAGTTTTTATCAAACCTAATTTAGGTTGAATTAATTGCTTGGCAGAAACGCCCATACTCAATGTATTTGATCTGTAGTAAATACCTACATTGGCATCGGCTTTAAACGTACTGCCCGATGAAGCCAGTAAAGGATCATTGGGAATAGCATCGGCAATTTTTGCTTTATCAACTTTAAACTGGATGAACTGCCCGCCAATACCAATCATCAGCCGTTTGTTGTTTTCGTTATCAAATTTTATGCTGTAAGAAAGATTCAACTCTCCACCGGTGCGGCTTGTTGGGCCTGTTTTATCAGAGTAAGCAACAATGCCCAAACCGGTATTCATTTTTGAGAAATAGGTATCGCCAAAAATAACGGCAGTGGTTGGGCCGCCTTCAATGCCGCTCCACTGGCTTCGGTAGGCTGCGCCAAATGTGGCATGGCCATTGGCGCCAACGGCAGCGGGATTGGTAAGAAAACTGTGCTGCATATAATTACTGATCTTATACAACTGCTGTGCATTTGCAGCTACGCAGGTTAATGCAGTAAAACAAAAAATTAAGTATGTTTTTATTTTTATTGATTGCATGATCTTGAATATTTTGATGTTACTGAATATTATCTTAAAATAGTTACGTTGCCTTTTTTGAACACATGTGTACCGTTCAGCAGCTCGTAGTCAATTACATAATAGTAAGTAGCATCCGGTAATGGTTTGTTTTTATAGGTGCCGTCCCAATCGTTTTTATAATCCTGCGATTCAAAAACTGTGCTGCCATAGCGATTGTGTACAGCTACAGCTGCTTTCTTTAAGCAGTTGCCGTTTGTAATGAACCAGGTATCATTAAAACCATCATTATTTGGTGTAAAAGCATTTAATGGTTTTATACAATACGGCAGTACATCAATGGTAACACTGGATGTATTGGTGCAGCCTTGTTGATTGGTGATGCGTAAAGTGTAGGTGGTTGTTACAGATGGTGTAGCAACCGGGTTTAAAATATTGACAGCACTAAGGCCTGTTGGCGGAGTCCATAAATAAGTGCCTGTGCTGCCGCTTCCCTGCAGCGTAACTGATGAGCCTCCAAAAACACTTAAGCCAGGGCCGGCACTAACAGTTACTGCCGGCAATACAGTTACTTTAAATGTTTTAACATTGGCACAAAAACCTGTAGTTGCAGTTACAGTATAAGTTGTAGTTATGGTTGGCGATAAAACCGGGTTGGCAATGGCCGGGTTGCTTACGCCTGCAGTTGGGCTCCAGCTATAAGTAGTAGCATTGCTTACCGTGCCTGCATTGAAAGATGCGCCATTGCAAATGGTTGTATCGGCATGTACGGCAAGTGTAATGTTTGATGCTACAGTAACCGTAAATGTTTTTGAAACAGTACACACACCTGTTGTACCGGTAACTGTGTAAGTTGTTGTTGTTGCAGGCGATAAAGTTGGATTTGCAATAGCCGGGTTACTTACACCTACAGTTGGTGTCCAGCTGTATGTGGTGGCATTGCTGGTTGTGTTAGCACTGATGGATGAGCCGGGGCAGATGCTGGTATCACTTCGGGAAGCCATGGTTAAACTATTGGTAAGCCCGATGGTTACAGGTACAACAGTTATGCATCCTGTTTCTTCTCTAACGCTTGCCTGGTAAGTACCGGCCGGCAAATTGGTTGCTGTAAGCCCGGTTTGAACAGGTACGGTATTCCAGGTAACAGTTACAGGTTGCACAAATCCATTGAGTGTTAATGTGGCACTGCCATTGGTTGTACAGGTTGCATTGGTAATGTTGGCGGTTGCAGTTGCGGTGTTTGCAATACCCGATACTGCAAAGAAAACAGCATTGGGATATGGTGCATTGGTACCTGCTGTAGTTACGTTTGTGAAATTAATTTTTTGTAACAGTTTTTGTTTGTTGGCGCAGTTGATGGGAATATCAATATAATACATCCTGGGATTGGTGGGAAATGCATCGGCACCTGAAGCCGGTGTAGCCCTGGTGCAACGGCCAAAGCCTGATAAAACCAGGTTGGTGGTGCCATTAAACCAATCGCCTAAAACATAATTGGTTAATACATTGGTAGTAGTATTATCTGTAAAGGTTAAAGAAACATTTACCAGGCTTGAACCTTCTGTTGTAAAGCACAACACACGCATAAAACTAAATTTTGCAGGTGTGTTGAGTGTAAGTGAACCAGCTTGAGTGCGTTGCAGCAACAATGCATTATTACCGGTATATGATGCAAGTTGGTAAGAACCGGCAGCATCTGTAACAGTTCCATTATCGGCAATGCCACCGCCGCTAAATCCATTGGCTGTGCGGAATGCAACGCTGTACATCACTTTATTGGAAACCGTAACGCCATCCAGCGATACAGTGGTAGTAGTTAAGGAACTGGTTCCGGCTTCGGCAATTACATCATGATTGAAACCGGTTACAGGAACAGGTGTAAAGGGCTGACTGAAAATATTTTCTTGAAAAAGAAATAACAACAGGATACAGGAAATCCTTTTCAGCTCAGGTAATCTGAATTTTTTTAGCATGTTAGTTTGGTTTTTAAATTCTTAATTCGACAAAAAACGGTTATCAATGGATAACGATTTACAATGAATTACTTCATTGTAATTAAACATTCAATATAGCATGGCAGAATCCGCAGTCTTGCAGGTAAGAATTGGATTTTTAGTGTAACAGTTAGTTGGTGCGGCTAAGTTAAAGAATATTCACAAAGAGAAGAGCAAAAATTAATTACTGATACCAACCCTTTGTTTTACATATTCATTCTTCCCCAACTCATTCAGCATAAACATGGCCAGGTCGCCGGCATTTATTTTGTATTTATTTTGTTCGGGTGGATAATTGGCATTGGTAACATAGCTGCCTGTTGGCCCCTGGTTGATAATATTGGGCGGACAAACAAAAGTCCAGTCGAGCCCGCTTTCATTTAATAACTCAAATGCTTTTTTGTGTTCGAAGCCAACAGCTTTATATTCTGGCGGATAATCATCTTTATCAACCAATAAACTGTTTTCATCGGCATTTAAAACACCCAGTCCACCAATGCCAATAATTCTTTTTACACCGGCTTTCTGCATTTGTTTGATGATGTTTTTCATACCGAGGGTACGGGTCTTATCTGTACCATCCATACTGCCGCCGATGGCAGAGAGTACCGCATCGCAGCCCTTGATGGCATTGTACACTTCGACTTCATCAAATAAAGCGCCTTGTAACAGTTGCAGGTTTTCTGTTTCAAGATAATCAGTTGTATATACATTTCTGCCGAAGGCTTTAACATGATGTTTGTTAAATAAAGCCTGTTGCACCAGTTGTTTGCCAACAAGGCCTGTTGCGCCAAATATGATGAGTTTCATTTTGTAAATTTTAGTAAAGTTAATTCAATTGCCTCTGAGCACATCTGCAAATTCTGCGCCCTTTTTATCAAAGACCGATTTTGCAAAAGGGCACAGCGGCAATATTTTAATGTGATTTGCACGGGCATATTCAACAGCAGTATGCACCAGCTGGTAACCAACATTTTTGCCTCTCAATGCATCCGAAACCTCAGTATGGTCAATAATCATCAGGTTGGTACCTGTCATGGAATAAGTCATTTCGGCCAGCACAATATCATTTTCTTCTACATAAAATGAACCCTTGGAGCCTTCCTGTTTCTGTTGTATCAGTATTGCGTAAAATTTTAGGTAATTTACGAAATAAGTTTTTTTGTTACCGGATTTGTACACATATTTGCAATAGAAATGAAAATGATCAATACAAATAACAACGGTTGGTGGTGGAGCATAGTCAAATGACGTGCCTTACTGCTATTGATATATAAATAGTTTGAACCCGGCACGAGTGCCGGGTTTTTTAATGGAATATTATGAAGAAGATTATCATAGAAACTACGTTCAAAAAAATGCTTGCCGATGTGTATACACCTGTTGGTATTTACCTGAGGCTGCGTGACCGGTTCAGAGATACCATCTTACTGGAGAGTACAGATTTTCATGCAGGGGAAAACAGTTATTCTTTTATCGGTATTAACGCCGTAGCCGGTATCGAGATCAGCAATGCAGCTGCAATAGAATTTAAATTGCCGGGACAAACAGCGGAACGAATAAAATTAGATAAGGCCGCAGATGTGCCACAACTGCTTTATGATTTTTTGCAGCGCTTTGAAGTTAAGGAAGCAGCGGCAAAACCGGTTAATGTTTCGCAAGGTCTTTTTGGATATACAGCATTTGATGCGGTACAGTTTTTTGACCTCACCCCCGGCCCCTCTCCAAAAGGAGAGGGGAGTGACAACATTCCGTTAATGCGTTACCGCCTTTACCAATACGTTATCGCCATCAATCATTTTAAAGATGAACTGTTTATCTGCGAAAATCATTTTAATGGTATAGAAAGTGAAGTGGGAGTAATTGAAAGTTTAATAAAGAGTAAAGATGTTCCCGGCTTTCCTTTTAAAAGTATTGGAGAAGAGAAATCTAACATTACAGATGCGGCATATATTGAGATGGTGAAGAAGGGAATAGCCAGTTGTCACCGGGGAGATGTTTTTCAAATTGTACTGAGCAGAAGATTTGAACAAAAATTTACCGGTGATGAATTTAATGTGTACCGGGCTTTGCGGAGTATCAATCCAAGCCCTTATTTATTTTATTTTGATTACGGCGATTATAAACTGATGGGCTCATCACCGGAAAGTCAACTAATTGCTGAAAAGGGCAAGGCTATAGTGCATCCCATTGCCGGCACTTTTAAAAGAACGGGTGATGATGAAGAAGACAAAGCCCTGGCTATAAAACTGGAAAATGACGAGAAAGAAAATGCAGAGCATGTAATGCTGGTTGACCTGGCAAGAAATGATTTAAGTAGAATGTGCAGTGAGGTAGAAGTAACACAATACAAAAAAATCAATTACTACAGTCATGTTATTCACCTGGTGAGTGAAGTAACGGGTAAGGTTGGGCCGGAAGCAAATCCGTTTAAACTGTTGGCAACAACTTTCCCTGCCGGTACCTTAAGCGGGGCGCCTAAGATAAAAGCCATGCAACTTATCAATAAATTTGAAACAACTGCCAGGAGTTATTATGGAGGCGCAATCGGGTTTATTGGTTTTGACAAATCGGTGAACCATGCTATTATGATACGCACTTTTTTAAGCAGGAATAACACGTTGGTTTACCAGGCCGGTGCCGGTGTGGTTGCTGTAAGTAATCCCGAAAGTGAATTGCAGGAAGTGAATAATAAATTAAATGCTTTGAAACAGGCAATAATACAAGCTCAAAATATTGGATGATGAAAATATTGGTTTTTGATAATTACGATTCGTTTACTTACAATCTTGTTCATCTTGTAGAAAAAATCACCGGCGAAAAAGTTGATGTATACCGAAATGATCAGATCGCTTTGGCAGACGTGGCGGCTTACGATAAAATTATTTTATCACCCGGTCCCGGCATTCCGGAAGAGGCTGGCTTGTTGTTGCCACTGATAAAAGAATACGCTGCCACAAAATCTATACTGGGTGTTTGTTTAGGCCACCAGGCCATTGCAGAAGCTTTTGGAGGGAAGCTGACAAACTTAAGTACCGTTTTTCATGGTGTGGCCACACCAATCAAAATTAAAAATCAAAAATCAAAAATATTGCAGGGGTTGCCGGAGACGATAGAAGTTGGCCGTTATCACAGCTGGATAGTAAGCGACGAAAATTTTCCGGAAGAACTGGAAGTAACTGCAAGAGATGAGAACGGTTATATTATGGGACTACAACATAAAACATTTGATGTGCAGGGCGTGCAGTTTCATCCGGAGAGTGTGTTAACGCCGGATGGGGAAACAATTTTAAGGAATTGGTTGAAAATATAACCGCAGAGGCGGAGAGTCGCAGAGAAATCTCTGCGCCCCCTGCGGCTCAGCGGTAAAAGAAAAATATGAAAAAGATACTGAATTATTTGTTTGAACATAAGAGTCTGAGCAGAGAACAGGCTAAGGAAGTATTACACAATATTTCAAACAATGTGTACAGCGATGCGGAGATTGCAGCTTTTATCACCGTGTATTTAATGCGCAGCATTACCATTGAAGAATTGCAGGGCTTCAGGGATGCATTGATGGAACTTTGTGTGCCGGTTGATCTGAAGGGACATGATGTGATTGATATTGTAGGTACCGGCGGCGACGGAAAAAATACTTTTAATATTTCAACAATCAGCTGTTTTGTTGTGGCAGGTACAGGTACCAAAGTTGCCAAGCATGGTAATTATGGGGCTTCATCCATCAGTGGCAGCAGCAATGTAATGGAACAGCTGGGTTATACTTTTAAAAAAGATAATGATATATTGAATAAAGAACTGGATGAAGCCAATATCTGTTTTTTACATGCACCTCTTTTTCACCCGGCATTAAAAGTGGTAGGGCCAATAAGAAAAAATTTAGGTGTACGTACTTTTTTTAACATGCTGGGTCCAATGGTTAATCCGGCTTCTCCTGAATACCAGTTAGTGGGGGTTTATAATTTAGAGATGGCGAGGATTTATAATTACGTATTGCAGCAGGGCAGCAGCGCCTTCACCATCATACACAGCCTGGATGGTTATGATGAAATTTCTTTAACAGGTGATGTAAAAGTAATAACCAATGCCGGTGAAAAAATTTACAGTGCAGCAGACCTTGGCAAACGCACGGTAAGTCCGATGGACATACATGGCGGCAATTCTGTTGAAGAAGCTGCTAAAATATTTGTAAGCATTTTAAAAGGGGAGGGCAGCTGGGCACAGAATGCGGTGGTATTGGCAAACTCTGCCATGGCGTTGCAATGCACGGGTAATTACGCATCTTTTGACGAGTGTTATCAAATGGCAGTGGAGAGTTTGGAAAGTGGAAAGGCCTATCAATCTTTAAAAAAACTAACCGGCAGATTGTAATGAATATTTTAGATACCATAATTGACTTTAAGAAGAATGAAGTTGCAAGGAATAAAAACCTTGTTTCTTTACATGAGCTGCAGCAACAGGAATATTTTAACCGGGAAACATTTTCTTTAAAGGAATTTTTATTGGACGAAACCAAAACAGGGATCATTGCAGAGTTTAAAAAAAGATCGCCATCAAAAGGAATAATAAATGATAAAGCCAATGTACTGGATGTTACCATTGCTTATACAAAACATGGTGCATCTGGTTTATCTGTATTAACCGATACGGAGTTTTTTGGAGGCACTGCTGACGACTTGCGTAAGGCTAGGGTTAATGATATCCCTATCCTGCGAAAGGATTTTATTATTGACGAATACCAGATTGTTGAGGCTAAAGCAATGGGTGCCGATGTTATTTTATTGATAGCGGCCTGTTTAACACCGCATCGTGTTCAGGAATTAGCTTTCTTTGCAAAGTCTTTGAAACTGGAAGTATTATTGGAAATACATAACGAAGCCGAGTTAACACATATTTGCGGTGAAACAGATATGGTAGGCGTAAATAACCGGGACCTTAAAACTTTTTCAGTGGATATTAACCGCTCCATTGAATTGAGTAAACAGATACCGGCTGATAAAATAAAGATCGCAGAGAGTGGCATCAATAGTGTTGAAACAATTAAGATTTTTAAGGAAGCGGGATTTAAAGGATTTTTAATGGGAGAAAATTTTATGAAAGAAAAAGATCCCGGTGAAGCATTTGAACAATTTGTAAAAAAACTAAAACAAGGATAATTATGAACACGAAAGTTTGCGGCATTACACAGTTAAAACAATTGCAACAGTTAGATGGACTGGATATTGATTTTGCAGGATTGATATTTTATAAAGATTCGCCTCGTTATGTGGGTGATAAGATTGCGGCAGCAGATCTGAAGAACTCGGATTTTGATCTGAAGAAAGTGGGCGTTTTTGTAAATGCTGATTATGATGAGATCATGCAGGTGGTGGAAGATTACGGGCTGGATGTGGTGCAGCTGCACGGCGATGAAAGTCCGGACCTGTGCGAAGAATTATCTGAAGATGTGGAAGTGATAAAAGCCTTTAAAGTAAAGGACAGTAAAGTGTCTATTGATGAAATGGTGGCCGATTATGATGAAGTGTGCGATTACTATTTGTTTGATACTGCTTCAACAGAAGTGGAAGGCGGCACCGGAAAACAATTCGACTGGAAAGTGCTGAGTAAAGCCAAAATTGAAAAACCTTTCTTTTTAAGCGGTGGTATTGGTGTGGATGATATTGCTAAAGTAAAAGGATTTAAACACCCGGATTATTATGCAGTGGATATTAACAGCAAAGTTGAGAAAGAACCGGGTATAAAGGATATGGGATTGGTGTTACAGTTCAGGCAGGGGTTGAAGTAAATAAAGCCCCCTGAACTTCGTTCGTTCTCTTTAAGAGAACCCCTGAAGGGGGAACAGATTTTTGCGATGATTTTGCAAACAAATATTTATGATAACAGTACGACATGCAACAGAAAATGATCTGCCACAGATACTGGATATCTACAATGATATTATTAAAAACACAACCGCTGTTTATTATTACGAGCCGCATACGCTTGAAATGCGTAAGACCTGGTTTGATGAACGAAAGCAACTTGGCTTTCCCATTTTTGTTGCAGAAGAAGAGGGTGTTATTTTAGGGATGAGTACCATTGGCCCGTTCCGGGTGCCAACAGCTTATAAGTATTCAGTTGAGAATACGGTGCATGTTGCGGCAAATGCACGAGGGAAGGGCATTGGAAAATTATTGATGCCGCCAATTATTGAAGCTGCAAAAGATTTGGGCATGCATACCATTATTGCCGGCATTGATGCAAGCAATGAAGTAAGCCAGCACTTGCATAAAAGTTTTGGCTTTGAGGAAGTGGCGCATTTTAAGCAGGTTGGTTTTAAGTTTGAGCGGTGGCTGGATTTGAAGTTTTTGCAGTTGATCTTGTGAATTATCTGAACGGGGATTTTGGTGGATTAAAAGGATTAGATGGATTTTATCAACGCTGCAATAAAAGTTCAATAAAGAAATATCGTACAAGAGTGCGACGCCAATGAAGCTGAATATAGAAATATGGCTCGTCACAAAAAAATAATTTGGCAAAGCCAAATTCAAAATATACAATGAACTACACAGTTAATGAACATGGTTATTACGGCAACTTCGGCGGTGCATTCATCCCCGAAATGTTGTACCCGAACGTAAAAGATTTGCAGGAAAACTATTTAAAAATTATTTACGAAGAAGATTTTCAAAATGAATTTTTGTACCTGCTGAATGATT
>JAOAUI010000264.1 GCA_030157685.1 Ferruginibacter sp.
CCAAATGCCGCTGCGGCAGCAACCGCACCAATCAATGTAACTTTTAATGCTCCCCAAAGCGGATTAACGCCGGTCATTTTACTTTTAAAATAACCAAAAATAAACAGGCACACCAGGGTGGCAATAACCGATATTTTTAAAGCCTCAACCGAATCTGAAATAAAAAAATATGGGCTCAGTGGTATGATACCACCGGCTATATATGATAAACCGATATTCAAAGCACTTTTTGTTGCCCGTTTCGGATCAGGCTTATCCAAACCCAGTTCATACTTCATCATAAAGTCTACCCAGCGGTCTTTATCCTGTGCTATCTCTGCCGTTGCCTGGTCCTGCAATGCGGGGCTTAAACCAATATTGGCAAAAAACTCTTTGGTTTCTTCAAGTTCTTTGTGGGGCAGGTTTTCCACTTCATCGTATTCTCTTTTTACTTCGCTGCTGTAATGGTCCTGCTCTGTTTTCCCGGCCAGGTAACCACCCAGGCCCATGGCTATACTGCCAGCCGCCACTTCAGCAATACCGGCAATTATAATAATGCTGCTTTGGTCTACTGCACCGCTCAAACCCGCTGCCAATGCAAAGGGCACAGTGAGACCATCACTCATACCAATAACTACATCTCTCAGTAAGTCGCTGCTTTTTAAATGAGATTCTATGTGGTCGTGATGAAGGTGAGTGTCCATAAATTATTATTTGAAAACTAAGGTACAGTTTTACAAACTTAAAAAAGCCGCTGAATATTATTTCAGCCGCTGATGATAATCATATTCTATATAAGTCCTTTTAAACTTTTTTCTATAATTCCCACACATTCCATCACCTGTTCTTTATTAATAACCAGCGGTGGCGCAAAACGTATTTTATCCCCATGCGTTGGTTTTGCAAGCAGGCCGTTTTCTTTTAAGAGTAAACATAATTCCCATGCAGCATCCCGATTGGGATGTTTTATAACGATGGCATTTAATAAACCCATACCTCTTACAATTGAAATGAAAGGCGAGTTTAATTTTTTTAATTCAGTCCTCAATAAATTGCCCATAGCTTCTGCATTGGCAGCCATATTTTCATCTTTTAAAACCTGCAATGCAGTCATGGCTACAGCACATGCCAGTGGATTACCACCATACGTACTGCCATGTTCACCGGGTTTAATCGTCATCATAATTTCATCATCACACAGCACGGCACTAACCGGTAAAACGCCGCCGCTTAAGGCTTTGCCAAGAATTAAAATATCGGGCCTTACATTTTCGTGATCGCATGCCAGCATCTTTCCCGTACGGGCAAGTCCGCTTTGTATTTCATCGGCCACCATTAAAACATTGTACTCGTGGCAAAGATTTCGTACGCCTGTGTAATAACCTGCATCCGGTACCACTACACCAGCTTCTCCCTGTATGGGTTCAAATAAAAACGCAGCAACGTTTTCATCCTGCAATGCTTTTTCAAGTGCAGGCAAATCATTATGCGGAATACTTTCGTAACCGCTTACAAAGGGCCCGAAATTTTTAGTGGCAGTTGGGTCGCTGCTGAAAGAAATAACGTTGATGGTGCGGCCATGAAAGTTCCCATCGCATACAATAATTTTTGCCCGGTTTACAGGAATGCCTTTTACTTCATAGGCCCATTTACGGCAGAGTTTAATGGCGGTTTCAACGGCTTCTACACCGGTGTTCATGGGTAATACTTTATCGTAACCAAAATAATCAGTAATGTACTTTTCATATTCGCCCAATAAATTGCTGTGAAAAGCACGGGAGGTTAGCGTTAATTTTTGTGCCTGCTCAACTAATGATGTAATAATCTTTGGATGGCAATGCCCCTGGTTAACTGCAGAGTAGCCGCTTAAAAAATCGTAGTAGCGTTTACCATCAACATCGTATAAAAAAACACCTTCCCCGCGGTTTAATACAACCGGCAGCGGGTGATAATTATGTGCACCGTATTTTTCTTCCAGGTCTAAATATTGTTGTGCATTTGATGATATAGATATAGTTGAGTTCATACATGTTGAAATAAAAATGTAAAAGAAAAAATGAAAAGCTGGAATAGCTTGGATATCCTCCCCATAGGGAGGCACAAAAAATTATCCTCGATGATTGAGCAGATCGAGATTGCTGCAGAGAAAAGATGATATGGTTAACAGCGTGCTGATGTAGATTAATTTTTGTGCAAGATATACTAATTTATTATTTTAATAAAATAGTTGCTGTCTTTTAATGATACTGAGCCTGTGTTTGGTTCAAAAATCCCAAAGACTGTACTGCCGCTTCCACTCATGGCTGCATAGATAGCACCCTGCGCATATAATGTTTCTTTTATTTCTTTAATGGCTGGATGGGCAGTAAAAACAGCAGTTTCAAAATCATTTTTCAGCTCGGCTTTCCAGGTATTGATGGGTTGCAGAATAATTTCTTTGATAGATTTTACCGGCGGGGCAGGAGTGATATTTGAAAAAGCCCAACCTGTGTTAATGTGAATGCCCGGGTTTATCAAAACAATTTTATAAGCAGATAAATTCAATGCTGTTTGTTCCAGTACTTCGCCACGGCCTGTTGCAAAGCAGGGGTTGTTGATGATGAAAAACGGGCAATCGCTGCCCAGTTGCAGGGCGTAGTTAATCAGTTGATCAGTTGATAAGTTGAGATGAAATTTTTCATTCAGCAGCTTCAGCATAAATGCCGCATCGGCCGAACCGCCGCCCAGCCCGGCTCCCAGTGGTATGGCTTTATGTAAATGTATTTTTACAGCCGGTATTTCAGGAAAATCTTTTTTTAATAGATGATATGCTTTTACACAAAGATTATCTGCTGCATCACCATCAACAGCCAAACCGGTTCCTGTAAATTCAATTTCAGTATTTGTGGAGGGAATTAATTCCAGTGCATCTTTAAATGGCACCGGGTAAAAAACAGTCTCCAAATTATGAAAACCATCTTCTCTTTTACCTGAAATATGTAAACCGAGATTTATTTTACAGTTGGGGAAGACAATCATTTTAAATTAGGAATTAAGAATTAAAAATTAAGAATGACTGCAAAACTGAAATGATTATGAATAGAAAACGTTCTTAATTATTCATTCTTAATTTTTCATTTTGATTTCCGGCTTTTTATTTCATCCCGTATCGCAATGGCCCGTATATAATCTTCATGGTCCAGCACTTCGGTTAATAAGCCTTCCAGTTCTTCCAGCGATAAAGATTTTAAATTATCGCTGCCGCCTGTTTCGGAAGTTACAGGTGTGGCTGTTTTTGTTTTGCCATCATCTTCCATTAAAATACCGGCCTGGTCTAAAATATTGTCGTAGGTATAAATGGGGCAACCAAACCTTACGGCCAGCGCCAGTGCATCTGAAGTACGGGAATCTATCTCCACTGTATCATTGGCCGAGCTGCAAACCAGCTTGCTGTAAAAAATACCTTCCTGCAGATCGTTAATCACCACTTCGTGCAGGTCTACATTAAAAGCCATCATAAAATTTTTCAGCAGGTCGTGGGTAAGCGGGCGGCTGGGGCTCATTCTTTCAAGTGCAACGGCAATGGCTTGTGCTTCAAAACCACCAATTACAATTGGCAGCCGGCGTAAACCGTTTATTTCTCCCAATACAACCGCATAAGAATGGGTTTGCGTAATGCTGTGCGATAAGGCTACTATTTCCAGTTCTATTTTCTTCATACTTCCGTATTTCCTGA
>JAOAUI010000265.1 GCA_030157685.1 Ferruginibacter sp.
GATATTGCGAAGATTCCCATCATGATCGACTCTTCGAAATTTGAAATTATTGAAGCCGGTTTAAAATGTGTACAGGGAAAATGTATTGTCAATTCCATTTCGATGAAAGAAGGCGAAGCTAAATTTATTGAGCAGGCATTCATTTGTAAAAGTTATGGTGCGTCGGTTATTGTAATGGCTTTTGATGAAGTAGGACAGGCGGATACCAAAGAAAGAAAAGTTGAGATTTGCAAAAGGGCCTATAAAATATTAACCGGGCAGGTTGGCTATGCTCCGCAGGATATCATTTTCGACCCAAACATTTTTGCCATTGCAACCGGTATTGAAGAACACAATAATTACGCAGTAGATTTTATTGAAGCAACCCGTGAAATAAAACAGGCCATGCCGCTTACCAAAGTAAGTGGCGGGGTGAGTAATGTTTCTTTTTCTTTCCGTGGTAATGAACATGTACGGGAAGCAATACACAGCGTATTCCTGTTTCATGCCATTAAAGCTGGCATGGACATGGGCATTGTAAATGCAGGCCAGCTGGTGGTTTATGATGAAATAGAACCCAACCTGCGTGCACTTTGCGAAGACGTTGTGCTGAACAGAAATAACGACAACAACGAAACCACGGAAAGAATGATTGCCTTTGCCGAAACGGTAAAAGCAAAAGGAAAAGAAACTATTAAAGACGAAAGCTGGAGAAAAGAGGAAGTTGAAAAACGCTTATCGCATGCATTGGTAAACGGAATTACAGATTATATTGATGCTGATACCGAAGAAGCCCGTCAAAAATATCCCAAGCCGTTGGATGTAATTGAAGGCCCGCTGATGGATGGCATGAACATAGTAGGTGATCTTTTTGGAAGCGGTAAAATGTTTTTACCACAGGTTGTAAAAAGTGCCAGGGTTATGAAGAAGGCGGTTGCTGTTTTAACGCCCTACATCGAACAGGAAAAAGAAGACAGAAAAAATGCCCACATAGCTGCTGGCACAGTAAATGAAGAAACTGCCGGTGCTGCAAAAATTTTACTGGCCACCGTAAAAGGTGATGTACACGATATTGGAAAAAACATTGTAGGCGTTGTATTGGGTTGTAATGGTTACGATATTATTGACCTGGGTGTGATGGTTGCCACCGATAAAATTTTGGATACCGCCATCAGAGAAAAAGTTGACATCATTGGCCTGAGCGGATTAATTACGCCTTCGCTTGATGAAATGGTTCACGTAGCGCATGAAATGAAACGCAGGGGGATGAATTTACCGTTAATGATTGGCGGTGCTACCACTTCCCGTATGCATACGGCCGTAAAAATTGCACCGCAGTATGATGATGGCGTGGTGCATGTGCTGGATGCCAGCCGCAGCGTAACTGTTGCCGGAAGCTTGCTGAGCAAAGAACAAAAGCCTGCTTTTTTACAAAACTTAAAAGCCGAGTACGATCAGCTGGTGGTTGACTTTGGTAATAAAAAATCTGTTAAGCAATACCTGAGGTTTGAAGAAGCTAAAAAAAACGGCGCTGTAATTGACTGGGCAAATTACAAACCGGTTGCACCCACATTTACCGGTACAAAGATTTTGGATAACTATCCTTTAGCCGAAATTGCCGAATACATCGACTGGCAACCATTCTTCATTGCCTGGGAAATGCATGGTAAATTTCCGGCCATACTTACCGATACTGTTATTGGTGTGGAAGCAACCAAGCTTTACAACGATGCAAAAAAACTGTTGCAGCAGATCATTGATGAAAAATGGCTGACCGCAAAAGGCGTTGCAGGATTTTGGCCGGCCAATAAGGTAGATCATGATACCATTGATGTAGATAATGAATCGGAAGTAATAAAACTGGAATTTCTGCGCCAGCAAATAAAAAAGACGGCCGGGCAACCTAATTTATCCCTTGCAGATTTCATTGCACCTGCTGAACAAAATTACCAGGATCATATTGGCGCATTCAGCGTAACCATACAGGGTATTGATAAGCATATCAAAAACTTTGAAGCCAATCATGACGATTACAATAAAATAATTCTACAGGCTTTAGCAGATAGGCTGGCAGAAGCTTTTGCAGAACTGCTCCACAAAAAAACAAGAACCGAATACTGGGGTTATGTATCAGAAGAACCTCTTACCAATGAACAGTTAATTAAAGAAGAGTATCTCGGTATTCGTCCGGCGCCGGGCTACCCTGCATGCCCTGACCATACCGAAAAATTTAAATTATTTGAATTGCTGGGCGGCGAAGCAGCAACCGGCATCCATCTCACCGAATCATTGGCCATGTACCCGGCAGCATCGGTTTGTGGCTGGTATTTTGCAAACCCGCAAAGCAAATATTTTGGTGTTGGTAAAATTGAAAAAGACCAGCTGGATGATTATGCACGCAGAAAAGGAATGGGCATGGATGAAGCTACCAGATGGTTAAGGCCGATATTGGAGTAAGGTTTATCTCGCCTTTATAACCATCGTATCTGTCCAGCTGTCGTGCCAGGTTAATGTGCTGAAGCCGCTGAACACTTCAAAAGGAACAATACGGCTTAAGGATCGTAATAATGCGTTTTTAAAAGTCAATTCTTTCCCATCTTGCCGGATAGCCCTTGTGCCTGTAATTATTTTACCCAAAGTATAACCCCTGAATAGTTTTTCACAAATGGTATAGTAAACAATATAATTTAAATATCCAACCATAAAGCTAAGAAGTATTATTCCGCCACTCATCCTGTTTTCGCTAAAAGCAAGTTCATTTAAAAAATCAGGCGCTGTTAACGCCAGTAACGTTCCGATTGCCATCCCGGTTAAATAACTCAAGCCATATCGCATCAGTAAATTATCAATCAGCCAGTTTAAAAAACGCTGCCCCTGGGTAGCATATTCAAAATGGTTATCAATATAAGCTTCTCCCGACAGTAAATCCTCCTGTTCGGTATTTGCATCAAGGTTATTGTTTTCTTCCATAAAAAGATTTTCACAAGTATAAATTAATTATTTGATTCCGGCATATTTTGAGCTCAGATTCTTAAGTAAGCCTGTCCAGTTCCAGTTTACGAATGATATTAAATACCAGTAGTATGGTGTAAAAATAGTTTTTAATCTCCTGCTTATCCCTCACCCCTCTTTTTGTTGGCTCCAGCAGGTTTTCTTCAAAAGGAGCTGCTATATAGCATTTGCCACGCACAAATGAAAAACTTATATCACTTTGCAGTTTTGCTTTTATAAGTAAGATGTGCTCCAGCATATTGCTGGTTAAAATTAAAGAAGCTTCTTCTGTATTGGTTGTATAAACAGAATAGTGTTTATTAAACTCCACATGGCCTGTATTCATCCGGTGTACATGAGGTAAAGGCAACATCCTGTATTGTTCATCGGCCAGGCTGGATGCCAGTTGTGCTTTTCCTTTTAACCAGATATAAGTTCCTCCGGAAAAAGAATGATTGATGTTGGCTACAAAAAACAATCCCTTAAAAATGTTTTCTTTGCCGGCCATGTCTTCGTACCAGGATTTAATTTCGGAGCAATGAAAAGCAACCCCATTGTAAACGCTCTGCCAGTAATCATCTCCGTCAAAATGCGTAAACCGTCTGCGGTACAATCCACTTGCCTTGTATTCTTTTTTCGAAACAAATCCCATTGGCTTATATACAGCCGAGGGGTATATATAAGTAATGATCTGCCCGATTA
>JAOAUI010000266.1 GCA_030157685.1 Ferruginibacter sp.
CAAACCAATCCCAAACGTGGTATTGGCGCAGCCCGTAACTGGGTGCTGGGCAAGTTCAATGAGTTTGCAAAACAATCGGGTGGGCGTTTATCTGCCTTTATTGATACCACTACTTTACTGCCCGACAAAAGAAGAATTGATACGATAACCCTTTTAGGCAATGTGGTAGCTACGCTCAAAGGAACCGATCCCAACGATAACCGCATCTTCATCATCAGCGGGCATTTGGATAATATGCGAAGCAGCCCCACTGAACGCCTGGGCGATGCACCCGGCGCCAATGACGATGCCAGCGGCTGCGCTGCAGTAATTGAATGTGCAAGGATTATGAGCAAGCATAATTTCCCTGCCACGATAATTTTTGTAACAGTCAGTGGTGAAGAACAGGGTTTGCTTGGCTCGGCTTTTATCAGTGAGAAGGCGAAGAAAGAAAACTGGAATATTGTTGCAGTGTTGAATAACGATATTATGGGCAGCAATAACAGCAACGAAACCAATATCATCAACAATACAAAAGTTCGTGTTTTCAGCGAAGGTATTCCGGCTTACGAAACAGAAAAAGTTGCAGCCAATATCCGTAATCTTGGTATGGAGAATGATGGAAAAAGCCGCCAGCTTGCCCGCTATGTAAAAGAAATAGGCGAACGCTATGTTGATAATATGGAAGTGGTTTTAATTTACCGAAACGACCGTTTTTTGCGTGGCGGCGATCATACACCCTATGTGCAGCGTGGCTTTGCTGCTGTACGTATTACCGAAATGAATGAGAATTATACCAGGCAACACCAGGATGTACGGATAGAAAACGGTATTCAATACGGAGATTTAGAAGAGTATATTGATTATGAATACCTGCGTAAAAACACCGGGGTTAATCTTGCAAACCTTGCTAATTTATCCAAGGCGCCGGCTATGCCCGACTCTGTAAAAATGGAGGTGAAAAAATTAACCAACTCCACTTTATTATATTGGCAGGTACCAGCTATTGGAAAAGTAAAAGGTTACTATGTTTTGGTACGGGAAACCACCAGCGCTTTCTGGCAAAGAAAAATATTTACAACAGAAACTGAAATGCGTTTGCCTTATTCAAAAGACAATTATTTTTTTGCAGTGCAATCTGTAAATGAAACCGGTAATGAAAGTTTACCGGTTGTGCCTTTGCCGGGGCGGTAATTTGCAGATACAGTAAACAGAAATCCTGCAATGTTTTCGCATCAGCAAAAACATTGCAGGTAATAATAGAGGCGGCATGTTTAGTGCCTTAGATTGCTGTTTGCTTTTTACTTAAAAGCGCCAAACCAGTCCAATACGATAATACAAAAGGCCCTGCCGGGATAAAGAATAACATCAGTATCTGTAGCTTTGCAAAAGAAGCATAGCCTAAAACCGAAACAGCAATTCCTGTAAAGCAACCTACGGCGCAAAATACAGTCAGCACAATTAATACCCACTTTTTAAGGAAGCCGGTTTTAAACAGAATCAATGCAAGCCAAGCAATAACCAGGTACTCAAATACACGGCCAATACCGCCAATACGTAAAGCAGATTCAGGTGTATAGTTTACCATAAAATCGGCGGTGTTTTTTCCCTGGTTTATCCATTCCTGCATGTGGGCACCTAAAAAGAAATGATGTGGAAACTCCCAAAGCCATTCAGCAAATGCCGGAATAAAAAGCAGCACGATCCATTTATGCCATTGAGCTGTGGTACTCCAGCTGTTGCGGATTATCATAAAAAAAGCTGCAGCAAAAAGCAGGGCATTCAAAAAAAGCAATGCATACCGGTAATGTTCCCGTTCTGGATGCTGCAGCATATTGGGGCTAAAATCGGGTTGGGCAACCAAACCAGCTACTGAGGTCATTGAAATCCCTATTACAAAAAGTAAAGCACCTGCTAACAATAAAGGCTTTACCAATGTTTTATTGGTTACATAATACGCTGCTATTGCTGATATAAGACCGCAGGCAATGCTTAGGACGATATACAAACCCAAACCGTTTCCATCAAAGTAGGGAGAAAACTTTTTCAATATATCACCAGAGCCGATAAACGGAAGTGGCAATAAAAAGATAATAACTATTACATGCAGGATTTTTTTTATCATAACGATTGTTTTAACTGATGTTGTTTAGTGCGGTTTAAAAATATTTGATGAAACTAATGCAACAACAATGGCCGCAAAAACCAATTGTGGTAACAGGAGGTTTTTATGAGTGAGCAGCAGGATCCTGTATGTGAAGTATCTTATATACCGTTCCCTCAAAAAAACGGGCATTCACCAATAACATGATGTAAATGAATATGCATTGTTTAATTTTAGCACGTATGTTACGACGTGCTTTTTTTATTGCGATACTGATTATTTGTGCAGGTAAACTATTTGCACAGGATACCATCGTGTTTAAAGCACAGCCCCAATGGCAGGGTGGTGTAAGCATTGCTGATAAATGCTGGTTTTATGAAGAAACTTCTGTGCACCCTTTATCGTTTGATGAAGTAATAAAACAATCTTTTATACTGTACGATAGTATCCATCGCCGGCAGCGGTTTTCAAACCGGCCTTTAATTATTCAGTGGTTGCGCTTTTGTATCAGCAATGCTTCTGTTTCAGATACTATTCGTTTCTTTTTCAGTCCTGGCCCACATGTTTATATCCGGTTGTATGATTCTACAGGCCTTCTGGCAAAATCGGGTCTTTACGAAACAGCTATCCGGGGTATTGAAAAAGGCAACCTGCCGCTTACTATTTATCCGCAAACAGCCAAAACATTCTGGGTAAGAACTGAAGACCGAAGCAATATGATATTGCCGGGCATGGCTTACCTGAATACGCCTTATACTTTCATGCAGGCCGAGGCAGAGGGAAGGTATTATAGCACTTTACTTTTTCTGCTGTTGGCCATTATTACCGGCTCTTTGTTTTTTATCACCCTGTTTGCAGCATACCAGTATTACCTGTATAAAGACAATGTTTTTCTCTGGTATATGGCCTATACTTCCTGCTCGGTGCTTACGGGAGTTTTTTTTATTGACATTCGGTTTACGGCCGATTTTCTTTCAGGGCTTTTCCACGACATCATGTTTGCGGTACTCATTTACCTGATACCTGTGCTGTACAGTTTGTTCATAGGCAATATGCTCAACCTGCCGCAGCAGTTTAAAAAAACCTGGTTAGCCGTTAAAATCCTGATTGCAATTACAGTTGTTCAAATGCTGATCCAATTCATCACTTACCGTACCGGATCTTTTTTATTTCCCGATCAATTCGGGTATTTCGTATTACCTATTCCTATGCTGATATTGAATTTTATTTTACTTGTGCTTACACCCTTAAGCAAAGAAAAAGTGAAATGGTTTTTGTTTTCCGGGCTTTTAAGTATGTTGCTTTTATGGAGCCTGCCTGTTACAGGTATATTGAACAGGGCTGTTGAGCTTCGCTGGGGCGATGTCTGGAACAGCATTATAACTTTTCCGCCATTTTTTATGTTGCTGGGGCTTTGTGTGGAAGCTGTTTGTTTTTCTTTTGCCCTTGCATACCGCAGCAAACTTGTATTGGTTGAAAGAAATAATTTACAACAGCAATACAATGAACAGTTAGAAGATGAGCTAAAAAAACGCACTGCAGAACTTGAACAAAAAAATAAACTGGTAGAAGA
>JAOAUI010000267.1 GCA_030157685.1 Ferruginibacter sp.
CTGCGGGCGCTTACGCTGGGTATGCGTAACAGCTCGAGGAGTTCGCTTAAAAAACGGTCTTTATTTTTTTCCTGGTAATCTTTCCAAAGTTGCATATAGTTGAAAGTTGATGGTTGAAAATTGATGGTTGAACAGAGCGAATTTAGGTACTTTTTTGTTGTTAAAAGTTTTCACAAAATTTTAAGAAATGAATATGTGGATTGATTGGAGCTGCTGTTAGATTTGCATCAGATTGTTATTGTCAATTTATCAGCCTTTGTTTTAGCTGGATCGCACTTGGTTCTGTCTAACACAAAGGCTGAGTCCATTTATAGAACCGCTGATTTTGCTGCTGCGCAGGTTGCTACGCAACTTTTTTGAACCACCCCGCAGGATCCTTTGGAAAAGACACAAAGGCACAAAGGGAAGTTGCTGCGCAACTTGGGGTTTGCCACAGACGTGTCCCGATTATTTCGGGAAGCACTGAAGCACAGAAAAGAAAAACTTTGTGTTCCTTTGTGCCTTTGTGTCTTTGTGGTTCAACTCTTACGGAAAGCCAATGCCAGCAGACCGGTAAGCATATACAGCACTGCGATGATGGCCAGCGCCCATTTAATTATAGAAACAATGGTGGTACACAAAGCAATGGTTGATGAGCCCTGGTTACTGAGGGTGAGCAGCATACCGCTGTTTTCAATGATATCTAAAAAGCCGGCCCATAAAGCACCTTTGGCAATGAGCTTACCTGCCCTGGAAAAACTGCCGCTGGTTTTTGCTGCAATTTTTTTACAGGCTAAAAATAAAAAGCCGGCATAAAAGAAGAGGAATAAAAAATCCCAATACGTGTTATTTTTTGCGGCGCTTATTACATCGGTGCTGCTAATGCTTGCCCATGAGTTGATGATGGGTGTAGTTTTTACAGAGTTGTAAGCAAACTCAAGATTGAGAATACCCATGGGTGCTGCCGGTGTTTTTAAAATGGCACCGGTTTTGGCCATTACCACCATCATGGCAATAGTGCCAAGCAGGAAAAAGGGGAGCAGTAGTTTTTTCATAAAACTGTTTATACATTATATATTAAAACTGTGCAGCCTTTCTGCCACATAATCCCAGTTAACCACCTGCCACCAGGCATCAATATAGTCGGCTCTTTTGTTTTGGTATTTTAAGTAATAGGCATGCTCCCAAACATCAAGCGCCAGTAAAGGATAGCCTTTTATTTCGGCAATATCCATTAACGGGTTATCCTGGTTGGTGGTAGAGCCAATGGTGATCAGATTTTCTTTATTAATATACAGCCATGCCCAGCCGCTGCCAAAGCGGTTCTTGCCAAATTCGGCAAATTGTTTTTTAAAATTATCGAAAGAGAAAAACTGGCCTTCAATGGCTTTTAGTAATTTACCTGTTGGTGCATTATTTTCTTTTTTGGGCCTCATGCATTGCCAGAACATTTCGTGGTTATAATGTCCACCGCCATTGTTGCGCATTTTGGCGCTGTATTTACTGATGTTGGTAAGTACATCTTCCAGTGGTTTTGTCATGTCAACCTTTTCGGCAGCCGCAGCATCTTTTACATTTTTTGAATAGGCTGCTGCATGTTTGCTGTAATGTATTTCCATGGTCATGGCATCAATTACATTTTCCAATGCGGTATAGGCATAGGGCAGGGGCTGCTGATCGAAACCGGTGGTAAAATTGCCGGGTGTAAAATTTTTGTTTGTTGTAAAAGATTGTAATAAGGGAGCAGCGGCACTAAGGCCAATGGTAACTGCCAATCCGCCTTTTACTGTTTGAGAAATGAATTTTCTGCGGCCTGCCTGTCCGGTAGGCAGGTTTGTTTTGTTTGGCGTTGTCATAAAAAATATTTTAGGTGATTGGTTGTTGTTCTTTTTTAGTGAAGATGTTTTTTATTTTTTTAAATGCCCTGCTGTACAATTCCTTATTAAAAAGCTGTGAGTCGTGCATGGCTTTGTAGGTAAGAAAAATGCCAATTGGTGTTAATACAATTACTGCAAGCCACATGCCAATAAAAGGAGGCAGCATGCTTTCCTTTACAAACTTTTCGCCAAACATGTTCAGCAGGTGAAACAGCAGGAAGAAAATGATAGCCACTACCAGGGGCATACCCAGGCCGCCTTTGCGTATAATTGAGCCCAGTGGCGCACCAATAAAAAACAGCACAAAACAGGCCATGGATAAAGAAAACTTGCGGTGCCACTCAATGTGGTGATATTGAATTTCTTTTTTTCGTGCTTCTATCTCAGTGCCGGCATTTTCAACACTGTATTTTAAAGTAGTGGCCATGCTGATGGCCGAAGCATAAACCTGTGTACGGGCAGAGTCGGGTATGATTGAATCGAACCTGTTGTATTTGGTTTGTATAACCGGTACCATTTTTTTTGAACTGTCCTGTATGGCTGCATAAGGCAATGTGAGGGCGATGGTTCTATACATACGTGCAGCTACGGTATCATTCATCTTGTACAGCGAATCAAGCGAACGGTTTATCTGCCCGGCACTCAGCATCTTAAAATTATTTTTATAAATACTATCGTTGGTTGTTTGTTTTTGCAGGGCACTTAAATCAAACAGTTTTTTAAAAGTAGTAAAACCAAGGCGGATATATTCATTGGTGCTGTCGTACACCGTTCCGTTTTCCTGGTAACGGTATCCGTTCTTTAAATTGAACTCTAAAAATTTTTTATCCTGCGAAACAGTCATTACACCGGTTTCGGCAACAATGGTATTGTTTTGCAGTGGATTGGTTTGATCATAAATTAACACATTGCGGATGGTTTTACCATCCTCATCTTTTTTACCGGCCTTGATGGCGTAATTGGGAATATGGGTAAAGAAAACCCCTTCCTTCAGATCAAATGCGGGCTTCTTAAAGTAGATATCGTTGTACAATGCCACAAATTTTAAATTGGCATAGGGTATTACGTAATTGGCAAACATAAATGTGATGCCGCAAAATATAACCGCCAGAAACATTAAGGGGCGCATAAACCGCAACAACGATATGCCCGATGATTTGATGGCTACCAGTTCAAAACTTTCGCCCAGGTTGCCAAAGGTCATGATGGTGGAAATGAGGATGGCGATGGGCATGGCCAGCGTAAGCATGGAAGCGCTTACATACCATAAAAATTTTCCGATGGTGATAAAGTCGAGGCCCTTGCCTACCAGGTCATCCAGGTATTTCCACAGGCCCTGCATCATCAATACAAAAAAAGCAATGAAGAACGTTATGATGAACGGCCCGATAAAAGATTTAAGAATAAGTTTGTCTAATTTCTTTATCATGCACTGCAGTAACTGTGGTAAAAATTAATTGTAAATAACCTTGTTGTTAAATTTAGTATTCGCTCTTAAACAGTCTTCAACAAATTGCAAATGGCAGGTATTTTGAAAGGCTTATAATCAATTTTTTACAAAATTGAATTTAGCCACAAAGACTCTAAGGCACTAAGGAAAAATGCGTAGCATTTTTTTTACTTCGTGCCTTTGTGCCTTTGTGGCAAACCTCTTTTCGCAGCGAAGCTGAGAAAAAATTGTTCTTATTGTCATTTGCAAAGAGCTTAAAACATTTTCATGAGTGTTTGAGATGAACAGCATAATAAATTAATTGTAGTAATTTGATGCCGATGAATCCTTTTTCAAAATTAATGCTTTC
>JAOAUI010000268.1 GCA_030157685.1 Ferruginibacter sp.
CAGGGTTTAACCAGTCGCATTATTTTCAGTTTAAAAAGAATACCTATAATAAGATTACGCTGGGAGCAGACAGGGTTTTAAGATTTGACAAACGTAACAGGGAATTTGATGTAAGAACAGGAATTTATCCAAATATTACTCAAACCAATGACGTTTCATTACGAAATGATGGATTGATTGAGCAGGCAGGATTTTATGGCCCGGGATTAGGTCCGAACGCAGAAGTGTTGCGTTTTTATATTATTGATACAGTAACCAACAAAGCCTGGGTAAATACCGACAACGGCGTGTCAGGTTTATATGGCAGTGTAAGGCCAATTCCAATTAATGCAACTGTAAAAGTTGGTTTTTTCCATTTTAAAGTTGGCACGTTGGCTGAGCGGCAGAATGTGATTAATTTTCTCAACAATACTGTTCAGGCTGGCAATTATGTGGTGATGACAAACAGTCCTGCGAGTCCATCTGTCAGTTTCCCAACAACCTGGCAGGCAGATGGGGCTAATTCATTATATCATTTACTTAAAAACAACGGGTTTACTAAAATAGATTCGTTGTACAGCCATATACCTTTTGTGTTTGTGTATAAAAAAGGCACGCCGGGAGCAGTCCTTGAAAAAGTTGCTGCAAGTTCCTCCGATGTACTTAATGAGAGTTTCCACACAATTGGTAACCACCTTGTTGGCGATATAACCTCCGATAAATTTGGCCCGGCATTACAGTGGAACTCATTGCACTGGAGAGGTACGGCACTTGAGACACCAACAAACGATTCGGTAGCTGTACAGGTTTTAGGTTTGGATTTAAATGGTAATTCCACACTGCTGGCTACTGTGCGTCCAGCTGTTGATACATCTTTAAGTTGGGTAAATGCTCAAATTTATCCTTACATCAAATTAAAAATGCTGAATACCGATTCGGTAAAAGCAACACCTAATCAGTTAAGGTATTGGAGAGTAAATGGTACTTATATACCCGAAGGTGCCGTTGCACCTAATTTACTTTTTGTAATGAAGGATACTGCAGATCAGGGAGAAATTGTAGATTTTAAACTGGCATTTAAAAATATAAGCCAAACCGCTTTTGCAGATAGTATGAAAGTTAATTTCATCATCACCGACAGAAGCAATGTGCCTCACAATGTTGTTTTACCAAAAGGTAAAGTGTTGATCTCGGGAGATACAATGGTGATCAATTATAAAATAGATACCAGGAATTACCCGGGATTGAATACAATTTTTGTGGATGTAAATCCTGCGACTGTTCAACCGGAGCAATATCATTTTAATAACATACTGTACAAAAATCTGTTTGTAAAAGCAGATAATTATAATCCATTGCTTGATGTAACATTTGATGGTGTGCATATCCTTAATAAAGATATTGTGGCAGCAAAGCCTCATATTCTGGTAAACCTTAAAGATGAAAGCCGCTTCCTCGCTTTAAGCGATACGGCTTACATTAAAGTACAGGTGCGTTTCCCTGATGGCTCATTGCGCAATTATAGTTTTGGTGATAGTATGCGTTTTACACCGGCTAATTTATCAAGCGGTAATAACACAGCCACTATCGACTTCCTGCCTTATTTCCCCGAGGAAGGAGAATACGAGCTGATTGTATCGGGCAGGGATGTGGTAGGCAATACAGCCGGGGCTATTGATTACCATGTTACATTTACAGTGATAACAAAAGCAATGATCTCTAATCTGCTTAATTATCCAAATCCGTTTACAACATCAACTGCATTTGTATTTACCATTACCGGCAGCGAAGTGCCGCAAAACATGCGTATACAGATATTAACCATTACCGGTAAAATTGTGAGAGAAATTACCAAAGACGAACTTGGGCCAATACATGTTGGCAGAAATATTACCGAGTTTAAATGGGATGGTACCGATATGTACGGAGCTAAACTTGCCAATGGTGTTTACTTATACAGGGTACTTACAAACCTGAATGGTAAGGCACTGGATAAGTATAAAGCCGAAGGCGATAATACTGATAAGTACTTCAATAAAGGATATGGAAAAATGGTATTGATACGATAATAATTACTGAACCATAGAAGGCTGTTCCGTACTTTCGGGACAGCCTTTTTTATTTCCTACCTTTGTAAATAAAAAAATAAATTCATGGCTAAAATAGCTATCAACATAGCCACAGGCAGTTTGCAGCAGGAAGAAATAATTGTAGGCATTGACCTGGGAACTACCAACAGCCTGGTTGCCATCATACATCCTGACAGTAAAAAGCCGGTGGCTTTAAAAGAACATAACAGCAGTTCACTGGTTCCTTCGGTTATTCATTTTGGAAAAAATGCCAATATCACGGTTGGTAATGAAGCAAAGCAATACCTCGTTTCCGATCCTGCAAATACAATTTTCTCCGCCAAGCGGCTGATGGGAAAAACTTATAACGATGTCAGTAATAACAAAGCTTCTTTAGCGTATAAAATTATTGATGATGAAAATAAGCTGGTGAAAGTACAGGTTGGAAATATTTTTTATTCACCTGTTGATCTTTCTTCCCTAATATTAAAAGAGTTAAAAAAACAAGCCGAGCATATTTTAAAAACACCGGTAAGCAAGGCTGTAATTACGGTACCTGCTTATTTTAATGATGCACAACGCCAGGCTACACGTGATGCAGGCAAACTTGCCGGACTGGATGTGCTTAGGATAATTAATGAGCCTACTGCTGCCAGTCTTGCATATGGTTTTGGCACCTCCTCTAACTCCTCCAAAGGAGGAGAACAGGCAAAAACAATTGCAGTGTATGATTTGGGTGGTGGTACTTTTGATATTTCTATACTGAATATTAATGGTGGCATATTTGAAGTGCTTTCAACCAATGGCGATACTTATTTGGGCGGCGATGATTTTGATGCAGCTGTTGTTGATTATTGGCTGAGGGAAAATACATTCACAGGAGAAATCTCAACACACAAACAAATACTCAGGTTAAAAGCTGAGGAAGCAAAAAAATATTTGTCATCAAATGATTTGTTTGAGGCTGTTTATGAGGGGAAAAAGATTTCTATAAATAGAGAAAATTTTGAGGTGGCAATAAAACCCATTGTTGAAAGAACGATCGCATCTTGTAAAAATGCTTTAAAAGATGCCGGTTTAAAAAAGAACGAAGTTGATGAAATTGTAATGGTGGGCGGAAGCACCAGGGTGCCATTGGTAAAAGAAATGGTAAGCGGTTTTTTTGAAAAGAAATTGAATGACACCGTAGATCCGGATGAAGTGGTTGCTTTGGGCGCCGCTATACAGGCCGATATTCTGGCAGGCAATACAACCGATATGCTGCTGCTTGATATTACACCATTATCGCTTGGTTTGGAAACCATGGGAGGATTGATGGATGTATTATTACCACGAAATTCGAAAATACCTGCAAGAGCCAGCAGGCAATACACTACTTACAAAGACGGGCAAAGCGGAATGAAGATTGCCGTTTACCAGGGTGAAAGGGATATGGTTAAAGATAACCGCCGGCTTGCCGAATTTAATTTAACCGGCATACCCGGTATGCCTGCAGGTTTACCAAAAGTTGAAATAAGTTTTTTAATAAATGCTGATGGTATACTGGTTGTAAATGC